>JAQIBR010000045.1 GCA_027858955.1 Bacteroidales bacterium | reverse complement strand
GATGTTTTTGAGCTGGCGCGATATATTAATCGCGAAAAAGAAATTATTCCATGGAATACAATTGATAAACCACCTTCGGCAGAATTAAGACCTGATCAAAAAGATTCTGATTCTTTGCCAGATTATGAAATATTGGACGCGATTTTATTTCAATATATCGAAAAACGAAAAGGTCCAAAAGAGATTATCGCTTTGGGATTTGATGAAACTCTTGTGAATCGTGTTTTGAAATTGGTGAATATCAGTGAATATAAACGCTATCAAACTCCACCAATTCTACGTGTTTCAACAAAAGCTTTTGGAATGGGAAGGCGAATGCCTATTGTTGCTAAGTATTTGAGTTAGATTTAAAACCAAGAAAGAAAAAGATATTGCGTATCAAATATTTATTTGGTCCAATAACTTGTTTTTTTTATCAGGGTAATAATATATTTCCTCAGGTGCATATCCAAGTTTTGGTCGGTTGTTTAATTTACTCAACCAATTATTTATATCTTTTGCTTCTTTTAAGAAAAACCTTTGGTTTTTATCGTTGAATAAAAACCTAAAAGTGATGTCATTATTTTTATCAATATAACTTCCATTATCCTTGAAAATATTTAGACTGTTTTCTATATGTATGGAAAAATAATTTGTGTAGATACGCCGAAAGTGCTCGGATTTGTGAGCTGGACTATCCCTTACAATTGATAAATGATAGTTTTTTAGTTTTAATGAGTCCTTAATAAAAGAATTAACCCTATTATATTCGATATTAGTATTGATTTTATGAGTAATGATCATGATATCAATATGTGACTCATTTTTTGAAGGATTAATTAAATTACGGAGAAGAGGAAACAAATTATTTTCTACTTTTTGGTTCGTATTATTTGTTAGAATATAACGATCTGATATCACAATGCTATGAAGAGGATGTGCAAAGTTCAGAAAATCTTCCCATTTTTCAAATCTTTCATATCGTTCTAAGTTTTTGTTCTTAGTGGTTTTGATGCTATTGTAATCATCATTTCTTCCTTTATAAAATGGCATCCATTTCTCTTTTATATTAGAGCTACTTATTGATTTAAAGCCATATAACTCTGGCAATTTATTGTCATCTTCAATAAATAATATTTTTATGGGTGAACCAGAATAATAAAACAACTCTTTAACTACATCTTTAGATAAATTTTGATTGAAAAATATCTCAGGCACTTTTGTTTCAATAAAATAATGAATCATTGGATTAGACTCCTCTGCATCGAACATTAATTCATCAAATGAGCTGTAGTTAGTAATCAACTTGTAATTTCTGAGTCGTTTAAAAAAGGCACAAATATCTTCGTGATAGATATTTTTGTCATCATAAATTACATAGAAGTTATTTAAGAAATTCTTATCGAGAAACAATTCCATTGTTAATTGTTTTGATGATTTTTTAAACGTAAAAGATCGAATTTAATATTTGTTGCTTCATCAAAAAAACCAGACCCAAATTCATCAGACAAACTGCCGTCATTATCTATTCTGATTTCTTTTACATGTTTGTTCCCTTTTGTAATATATTTCAAACTGTTGAAATAATTAATAGTGATATTTGATGGCTCTATTCTCTTTGTGGCTGCTAAAAACTGGAATTTCCTAGTAAGGTACTCACTATGAGTTTCAATTAGAAACTTGACATCATTTTTTTCATTGTATTTCAGGCAGTAAATAAAAAAATCTGCCAGTTTTGATTGCCAATCAGGATGCAGGAAAGCTTCAGGTTCTTCTATTAAGATAAGTTTTTGTCTAATTTTTTTTTGTTCAACTTGTTTAATGGCTTTATCATTTGACATCTCTTTTTCAACTTCATAAAACACTGAAAATACTTTTAAAATTAATCCAATTAAATTTGAAGTTCCTTTCCCTAAGTCAGTAATATTTTGTCTGGGATTATTCTTGTAATTTTGCTCAAAATATTCAAATGGGCTGTATGAAGATGCTGACTCATTCTTATTTGCTAATTCAGTTTGTTGATCTGCTCCAGTCAATCCGCTAACAAGATTAATCGCAAGGGCTGTGTTTAAATAAGATTTTAATTCAACATAGCCATCAATACCAAATAAGGCTAAAGATTCTTTCACAAATTTATTTAACTTATTGGATTCGTTTTTAATCGGGAACATTGAAAATAAATAACTATTAGATTGATTTTTTATAATTAGTCGATTATCGAAATTTTGAAATGTAATATAAGTAAAATTCTTTTTCCGAAAAAATTCTAAACCAGATTCAATAGAATCAAGTAGAGGGTAAAAGACATCTTTTATAAAACCTCTGTAATTCAATCGGTCTCTCAGTCTAGTATATTCTTGCCATATTTCTTCATCCTTTTCGTTGCCCTCATGAATAGCTTTTTTTGTTCTAAAATCCCCTATGCCACAATATGGATCATCCAAAATATTTTTAATCAATTCATTAAATGTCAAACCTATTAATGAATAATTATAGTTATCCTCTCTGAAATACTCGCTCCACCAATTGTTATGTTTGCCGCTAATAGTTTTAATGTGTGAGATTAGTTCAGAATAATCTGTAGATGTAAAACTTTCAATATGTTCTTCCAGTAATTCAATATTAAATTTCATCATTAGCATACTTGACTCACTACCTTCTGATGGCGTTCTAAAAGGATATTCACAACGCATAAAATCCCCATCATATTCAATATTATCCTCGGTTATTACAAATTTGTAGCTGTCGTATGCGCCAAGAAAAACATTATCATTAATATCTAAGACTTCAAATTTTGAGAATTTCGCAGTTCCTGTGTCTTTGTCACCACTTCCATCAGCATACTCATTTTCTACAAATTCATATAAAACCTTAAATGGAATTCGCTTTTCTCCTAATGCAATAAAAAAGCCAATTTTAAAATTCTTTTCAGTAGAATAATTATTAACAAGGGAGTCAAATTCACCCGCATTATCATCGAATAAGCTAATTGTTGGAAAATCTCCTCTCTCAAGTCCATATGAAAAAAGAGAAATGGCTTTAAAAAGTGTGCTTTTGCCAGAATTGTTCGCGCCAGTAAATATATTAAGATTATTCAATTCGAATACGTGCTGCCCTTCAAATTTCTTGAAATTTTCAATAATAATTTTCTCGATATTTTTATCACCTTTTAACTTTATCGAATTATCATCCCTTACAAACAAATCAGGATATCTTCTTGTTCTGCTATATATCTGGAACTCTGTTATTTCTGAACCATCGCTTTTTTGATATATCTTATTCCTATTTAACTCCTCTGCTATCTGCTGGGTTGTCAAAGTCCTATTGGCAGATTTCAATACTTGTATAATTGCTTCGTGTAATGTCATTTATACTTCAATTAATACCCAAATATACACAGTTTCACTTAAAATTCTATTTCCCATTAGCAATATCCACACATTCCTTTCTTAATAATGATAATTCAAGCAAAGCTTCAGGATTTTTTGCAAGATTCAATAATGGCTTGTTTTTTCGTATCAATATTGTTTCAATTTCTTCTAAATCAGAGCTTTGTTCTACCCAATTTATTGTTAAGCTCTCGTTTATCCACTTAATAATGAGTGCTGAATCTAAAGCAGAAAATTTATAGTTTCTCTTATTATTCTTATTGACAAGTGAATTTAGTGGAGGCCTGTAACCCAAAACTGCTCCAAGACTTCTGAAAAATGTTCCATGTCCATTTGCTCTTAATTCTTGATTCAGCATGCGCTTGTTTAGTGATTGTGTAGCAATTCCAATATAAACAATATTATGTTTCCTTTTTTTGAGTTCAACATCAAAAGGCTTTGGTAAAGCATCAATATTTTTTATTCTGATGCAATAAATTCCGGGACAAAAAGGTACATTTTCGTCAATATTTTTGGCAGATTTGAACTTTGATACTTCCATCAGCCTTTTTACTATATCTTCAATATCAAAATTATTATTTGTTGTTAAAGCACTTTTTATTTCCCCAACCACTTTGTTAACAAGTTCAGCTTGAGGGATATTCATTTTCCCCTTCAAACTAACCATGCTTTTATTTCTATCAAATAAATGCGAATAATTTCTTGTTCTTCCATGAATTTGAAAAGCTGTGATTTCTGAACGATCTTTTTTCTCATAAGCCTTGGTTCTGTTCAGTACAAGCGCTATTTCGGATGTTGACATTGTTCTATTTGCTGTTTTCAATACTTCTACGATTGCGTTATGTAAAGTCATTTTCATGTTTTTTTTATTTAAATTGGTCCCAAATATCTTCTGCTTCAGCATCATAAACTGTATACCCACGATTATCCAATTCTTCCAAAAAATCAGCCCAATTTTCTGTTTGCTCTTTGCGATCATCGCTCCAGACCTCTTTACTTCTATTAAAACGCACTGTTTTTTTTGCTGACCTTAATTTTCTTTTTTCGGCTAGTTCTAAATCGGATTTAGTAGATCGAAACCAAGGTTCTCTAATAACAGGACTGCTGTCTTCGGCAGATTCCATTAAACTTCCTATTAATACCAAACCCCAAAAAATACTTAATACTAAAACATAAGCTTTTTTTGTTGAATAATCGAAGAAAAAACTCTCTTTCATAATCTTAAATTTGTTTGATTATTAATTATTTACAAAACTATATTTCATCAGTGCGATCTATCTGCATAACAAAAATTATTTTTATATTTGGATAATATTTCAAAAAATGCCGATAAATAAAAATGCTTTAATTCGTTATCAAACACTTGATAAATGCTTCCGAAATCCGGGACGCAGATATTATTTTGAGAATTTGCTAGAAGAATGCAATAAAGCACTTGTTGAACACAGCCCCAAATCAATCGGTATAAGACGCCGTCAACTATTTCAGGATATTGCTTTTATGGAGAGCGAAGATGGTTGGTCTATTCCGCTTTTGAAGATTCAAGACGGAAAGAAAAAGCATTATCGCTATGAAGATATGAAGTTTTCCATCAGTAATAAACCAATAAACGAGATGGAATCTGAGCAAATTAAGGCGGCAATGCTAGTACTTTCGCGTTTTAAAGGAAGTCCGCAATTTGCTTGGGTTGAGGAGGTTATTCCAAAACTTGAACAAGCCTTTGGATTTAAAGGCGATGGAAGAGAAATAATAAGTTTCGATTCTAATCAATACTTAAAGGGAATAGAACATTTGGGAACTCTGTTCAATGCCATTTTATTCAAAAAAGTACTTGAAATTGAATATCAGTCTTTCAAATCTGATAAGCCAAACATTTCAGAAATTTATCCTTATTATTTAAAGCAGTATAATAATCGTTGGTTTTTATTTGGAAAAAGCACAAGGTTTGAAACACTTTCAATTCGTTCGCTAGACAGGATTATAAATATAAAAGAAGTTGAAGGAATATATGTTGAAAATACGCAATTTGATTTCAATGAATATTTTGATGACATAATTGGTATCAGCAAAATAAAAGATGAAAAGTTGGAACTTATTGAACTGCATTTTTCATCCATACAAGCACCATATATTTTGACAAAACCTTTACACGGTTCTCAAAAGAATAAACATATAGATGAAAATGGTCTGACAATTACGATTGAAGTTTTTCCAAATTATGAGTTATGGAGTTTGTTGCTTTCTTTTGGCAAAGAAGTTGAAGTGATTTCGCCTCCTTCACTAAAAAACAATATAAAGGAAATGAAATAATTAGCCAAAAAATCTGAATTACAGGTAGTTACTTGAAGAGATATAAGTAAAATTGAAAGGAAATTGCACAATGAGTTATAAAAGGAAAATACCAGAATTTAAAACTGAAGAGGAGGAACGTGCTTTTTGGGCGGCAGAGGAAACTCTGGAGTATATTGATTGGTCAAAAGCTAACAAAGTTGTATTCCCGAATTTAAAACTTTCAACAAAAACAATTTCGCTGAGACTTCCCGAATTTATTTTAGATGAGCTTAAAGTTTTGGCTAATAAAAGAGATGTGCCTTATCAATCGCTGATAAAAATATTTTTAAAGGATAGAATAGATAAGGAATTGGGGAAACCATAAATAATAGTCAGAGCTTGACTCGGAACAAAGTCAGGGCTTGACTTTGAGTCAAACCCTGATTGAGCATTTTCTTCAGTTCAGAATTATGAATTTGCGCTGCCGTAGTTATTTAAAATGTTCAAATCGTATTATTCATTTAACAATATTTGATTAAAATGTTGTTTGCATACAACAAAATAGATTATATTTGTTGTTTTAAATAAACAATAATGGAAAAATTATATGAGATTTTTGACTATAAAATAAGATATGTATCATTAAAGTTCAAGCGTTTTTTATTTGAAAAAATCGATTGGTCTAACAGAATGATTTCAATTCAAGGTGCGCGTGGAGCAGGAAAAACAACGCTTCTTTTACAATATATCAAACAAGAGTTCGGCAAGCCTTCTAATCGTGTTTTGTATGTTGATGTAAATCATTTGTATTTCAGTCAAAACAGTTTAATAGATTTAGCAGATGAATTTTATAAGCAAGGCGGAAAGTATTTGTTTTTAGACGAAATACATAAGTATCAACATTGGTCTAACGAGTTAAAACAAATCTTTGATACCTACGCTGATTTGAAGATTGTGTTCACGGGGTCTTCGATATTAGAAATTCAAAAGGGAGAAGCAGATTTAAGTCGAAGGATAGTAACTTATTTATTGCCTATTCTTTCCTTTAGAGAATTTTTGGAGTTAAACAGTCAAATTCATTTTGATTCTTATTCATTGGACGAGATACTTATCAATCATATGGAGATAGCGCATACAATTAATTTGACTATTCGCCCATTTGAATATTTTCCGATGTATTTAAAATCCGGTCAATTTCCTTTTTTTAAGGAGAATATGGATAGCTATCAGGAAAAATTGATGAATACGATTAACCTGATTTTAGAAGTGGATTTACCGGCGGCAAATAATATTGATTTTATTAATATTCAAAAGCTTAAAAAATTACTGGTTATTATTGCGCAATCTGTCCCTTTTAAACCAAACACACAAAAACTGTCTGAATTAATTGGCGTTTCTCGTAACTATTTGATTCGTTTTTTTGTTTTACTTGAAAAAGCACAGCTTATTTCTACTGTTCAATCAGCAACAAAAGGGATACGTAAAATGGCAAAACCTGAAAAAATATATCTAAATAATACAAACTTAATCAGTGTTTTAGGTGGGGATTTATCCAATATGGGCAATATGCGCGAAACTTTCTTTTTTAATCAAATGAACTTTCTACACACTGTAGAATTACCGCAGAAAGGTGATTTTATAGTTGATCATAAATATTTATTTGAGGTTGGAGGCAGCAATAAAACGCAAAAGCAGATTGCTCAATTGAAAAGTGCTTATCTGGTTAAAGATGGAATAGAAATGGGGGCAATGAATAGTATTCCGCTTTGGTTATTCGGCTTTTTGTATTAAACCTAAAACTCCGAAGTAAAATGAAATTCAATATCCTTGTATTTGCCCATGGCCAAATCAAGCGAATATTTACTTTCGGCAAGAAAAACCAAGCGTCCTTCTTTATCAACAGCTAAACTGCCAGATTTTCGATTGATAAAATCGTCTAGTTGTGCTTGATTATTACTTGTAATCCAAGCAGTTTTATAAAGCGTAATATGCTCGTAGCGACATTTAGCTCCATATTCGTGTAAAAGGCGGTATTCAATTACCTCAAATTGCAATGCTCCAACAGTTCCGATTATTTTACGTGTGGATGTTTTTCCAACAAAAAGTTGGGCAACTCCTTCGTCCATTAACTGATCAATTCCTTTTGCTAACTGTTTGGATTTCATTGGGTCAGCATTCTCGATATACTTAAACAATTCAGGAGAAAAGCTTGGCATTCCTTTAAAATTCAATACTTCCCCTTCGGTAAGGGTATCACCGATTTTGAAATTACCGGTATCGTGTAAACCTACAATATCACCGGGATATACTTCATCTATAAGCGATTTTTTCTGCGCCATAAAAGCAGTAGGACTGGAATATCGCATTTTTTTATTAGTTCTTACGTGCTTGTAAAACACATTTCGTTTAAAAATTCCTGAGGTTACTCTAACAAAGGCAATACGATCGCGATGATTAGGATCTAGATTGGCGTGAATTTTAAATACAAAACCTGTAAAAGCTTCTTCGTTTGGCAATACCAATCTCTCTTCCGTTTGATAGGGCAATGGATTCGGAGCAATTTGGATAAAGCAATTGAGCAATTCCATCACTCCAAAATTATTTAAAGCACTACCAAAGAAAACAGGACTGATATTTCCATCGAGGTAAGTTTGTTTATCAAAAACAGGGTAAACTTGTGTAGCAATCTCCAATTCTTCACGGAGAATATCAGCGTCTTTAGGTCCAGCCATTTCATCTAAAATAGGATCGGCCAAACTGTTAATTTCTACATATTCTTCGATTGTTTGCTTGCTTGGCGTAAATAGGTTAAGTTTCTGTTCAAAAATACTGTAAACACCTTTAAATTCAGGGCCCATATTAATTGGCCAACTTAATGGTGTAACATTGATATGTAATTTTTGTTCAATTTCATCGAGCAATTCAAAGCCATCTTTTCCGTGTCGATCAAGCTTATTGATAAAAACAATAATTGGAATATTGCGCATTCGGCAGACTTCAACCAATTTTTCGGTTTGAGGTTCAACACCTTTTGCAACATCTATTACTACAATAACACTATCTGCTGCAGTTAATGTTCGGTAAGTATCTTCCTGGAAATCTTTGTGACCTGGTGTATCCAGAATATTGATTTTGAAATTTTTATATTCGAAGCCCATAACCGAAGTAGCAACGGAGATACCTCTTTGCTTTTCGATTTCCATAAAATCGGAAGTGGCTGTTTTCTTTATTTTATTCGATTTTACGGCACCTGCTATTTGAATAGCTCCACCATAAAGCAAAAGCTTCTCGGTTAAAGTGGTTTTACCCGCATCTGGGTGACTTATAATGGCAAAAGTACGTCTTCGTTTTATTTCGTCTTCTAATTTCATTCAAGTGAAAATTTTGGAGCGGCAAAGATAGGAAAAATGCTTACGAAAGAATATAGAAATGCTTTCGATTGGTAAGTGCAAATAATAATGTGAAACAAGAGTGATGTTCGGAATTTTATTCTTCAATAATATTCACAAAAGTAATAGTTTTATTCTAAGATGTTGATTAAGGTATAATAATAAAGAGAGAAAGATGCCTGTAACTAGAATTTTTATGACTAATAAAAGCATAAAATCGAAGGTCTATGATGTCTGTTTTTTTTAAAAAAGATTATAGCTGCTAAAATTTTGTATATTTGTAAATGAAGAAAGGAGTGGTGCAAACACTCCTTTCTCGACAGTTAGGGCAGAGACAAAGGCTAATGAGACCTTATTTTGAGTCCAGTTCATATATTTGAGTTGTCCTGTCTTATAGTTGGAAATGACCAACCATTTAAGAAAAACTAAAGAGAACCAAAATTTCGGTTCTCTTTTTTATTATGTATTTTTTATATATTAATTCCTTCTTTTCTTGCCATAACAATATATTTCGTATCATACATATGATCTTTAAAAGGTTCTTTATTTTCATCTAACCATTCTATAGAACCCCAAAAGGTGTTTCGTATTGATGCACCAACCCTAATACTTGTCAAATTTCCTTCTTTTTCTTTTGCCTTAGATAAAACAGCAGAGATTCGTCTTTTTAAAAAGTCCATTTCTTTATTAGAATAGGCTTTTAAGGCGTCAGCAATCTCTCTATTGTGTAGAAATCTGCCTTCTCGTTTTATGACGTAAGCAATCTGAGTCAAGTACGAACCTTCAGATGGGTAGTTTTCATCCTTTTTTTTCGATACATTAGTAATATGTGTAACATTAGAATCATATGAATCTAATAGAGCTTCAATGGCATCTAATCTTTTACTAAGTATCGCTCTTTCTTTTTTTAACTCATTAATAAAATCCATAATAACAAAATTTAGTCGTTTTATTTATGCAAATATATAAATTAAATTTTATAAAGTCAACAAGACGGAATGAAGAATGAACATAAAAAAGGCAAATGTTGATAAATATGTTGCCTTTTAGTATGTTTCATATGTTAATATAAATACTTGAACCTTGCATTTGACAATGTGTTTATAGTCTTATTATCAAATTAATATTATAACTAGTTGATGTTGAAAACTTTTAATAATAATATCTTAATATTTTTATATTAGTACAGTTACCTATTTTTATGTTAGCCTATTAACCTATTTTTATGTTAGCCTATTAACCTGTTGTTATGTTAGTCCATTAACCTGTTGTTATGTTAGTCCATTAACCTGTTGTTATGTTAGTCCATTGACCTGTTGTTATGTTAGTCCATTAACCTGTTGTTATGTTAGTCCATTGACCATTTTTTATGTTAGTCCTTCAGCCTGTTGTTATGTTAATCTATTAAGCTGTTAATATTTTATTTTGTAGCTTAGCATTAAAAAACAGATGAAAGCAAAACTCTCAATCTTATTTTCCATTCCTTATTTTATTTTGGCAATTACTGTAATTTCTTTAAAGCTGCTCAATTTGCCCGATTTGGAAAACATCTTTAAGCCATTGTTATTACTGACTTTAATATTATGGTTTGGGATCGATCAAAAAGTAAATGGAATAAAAATCAATTGGATATTTATGCTTGCTCTTTTCTTTTCACTACTTGGTGATGTTTTTTTGATGCCGCTTTTCGATCATTTTATTTTTGGATTGGTATTTTTCCTGATCTCTCACTTACTTTATATATCTGTTTTCTTCAAAGGTAGTAAGGGGAAAATAATTAGTGGTTTTAGGCAAAGCCCTATATTTTTAATTGGCGTTTTTTCGATTTATGTTGGATTGTTATATGTTTTGATGCCTGCTGTTTACAAACTCAGCAGTATTGTATTATTGATTGCGATACCTGTATATGCTACTGTTCTATTATTAATGGTTTTATCTGCTTTTGTGTATTCTAAAGTGCATTTTTATCACTTTGGTCGTTTTGTAATGCTTGGTGGCTTGCTTTTTTTAGTTTCTGATGGTGTTTTAGCATTAAATAAATTTGCTTTTGTAGTGACATATTCTTCAATTTGGGTGATGGGAACATATACCCTTGCACAATGGATGTTGGTATACGGCTATATGAATACAAAAACGAAAACTTGAAATTTCTAAACAAAGCATCGTTAAAAACAAAAAATAAAACTTACACATTTTCTTATTAAGTCAACTACTTTTGTAGAAGACTAAGACTATGAAAATACGGAAACTCTTTAACAAATATTGGATTTCAATTATTGTTTTATTTGTGCTTTTGGCCTTTGTTGACCAATATAATTTTCAGGCGCATTATAAAATGATTAAAGAATTACGCACTTTGCAGAAGGAAAAAGCTTTTTACCTTGAAGAGATAGCAAAAGATAGTGCTGTTTTTAAACATTTGTTTGACAATGATGAAAATTTGGAAAAGTTTGCCCGCGAAAAGTATAAAATGAAAAAACCTAATGAGGATATTTTTCTTATTATAGAAGAAGAGTGATTAATGTATTAATGTGCAAATACACACTCCAACACTCAAGTACTCCATCAAGATATCAACAAATTAGCACATCGCAACATTATCCCATCAATTTTTGTTCAAAGGCAATTCTATACCAAAACTGCCTTTTTTGTCTTCGCGTTTTAGCATAAAGGCAAAAAATAATCCTGCTATTCCTAAACTTGCAAACATCAGAATCACAGGCGTATAATTTAAAATCGTTGGATTGCCTGGATTAGTTTTATCCAATATGATTCCCGCCAATAAAGGGAATCCCCACAATCCGAGATTTTGAATTGAATACATCAAACCATAGGCAGTTCCAATTTGTTTTTCCTTCACCAATCTCACCATACTTGGCCACATTGCTGCAGGAACTAATGAAAAAGCAATTCCCAAAAATAGCAACGGAATAATTGGCGATACCATTGTAAATGCAAATATTAGATGAACTCCAACTAAAGTTAATGCGCCAAATATCATAGCTGTTGCACTTCTCCCGTATCGGTCTATTAAAAAACCAAATAATGGAGTAAACAACATGGTTCCTAGTGGCAGCCAAGAAGTTATATTGCCGCTTTCTACAGCCGTTAATCCAAATTTATCTGCGAAAAAATCGGGGGCATAGGCCATAAACGGAAATACCGCCGAGTAAAAAGTAACGCAAAGTAATGCGATATATATATAAGCTCGATTTCCAATAATGCCAAGAAAATCTTTAAATGAAAATTCGTTTGAAGAAGTTGTGCTTTTTTGGTCATAACCTGTTTGCTTGTCGAGTTTAGCGTCTAGAAGCATATAAACCATAAAGGCAAGAAGTCCGCTTAAGACCAAAACAGCGGCAAACCATATGGCGGTAGTCAGATGGACACCTTCGTCAGCTAAAACAGGCGAAATACGTAAAGCGGCAAATGTTCCCAATCGTCCAAAGCCTACTTTTAATCCAAATGCCAATGCTAAATCCTTGCCTTTAAACCACTTGACTAAAATCTTGCTAATCACTACTATGCTAGTTTCGGCACCTAATCCAAAGAAAAATCTGCCCAAAAGCATCATTTTCAGTTCAGGCGAATAGGAAGTCCAAAAGCTATTCATTAATCCGTGAGCAAATCCACCGGCACCATAATAATCAGAAGCTCCGTAAGCTGTTAGCAGAGCTCCAAATGCCATAAAGAAAACAAAACCGAATCCTGTTCGACGAATGCCAAATTTATCCAATATCATTCCGCCAAAAACAGCCATCAATAAGAAAGTGTTGGGGATGGAATAAAATGAAACAAATAATCCGTAATCGGTATTTGTAAAATTAAATTCTGCTTTCAATAAATCTTTTAAAGTTGAGAAGGCATCGTAAAAATAGTAGTTGACAGATAAAACAAATCCTACAAGGATTAAAACTCCCCACCGCATAAGAGCGGATTCGTTCATTGCTTTCTTAAAAGTTTCCATTTGCTTAAATTTGGGAGCTAAAATAAGGTTTTATACCAATTGTATTTTAAAATTCATTTTAAAATTTACAATGGTTAATGCCGATATACAATTAATGTGGCTTTTGATACCCAAACAATACAGGCTTAGCGAGGGAGGGGACAAAAGCCAAGAATTAATTGATAATCGGTATTCTAATTAGTATGGACATAAAAAAAACCGGCAACTATGTTGTCGGTTGGTTTGAATCTGAGGTTTTAATTTTTTTATTTCTTCATTTTGGCACTCATCATAAAATAATAAACAAGGAAGCCGACTGCTACTGAAACAAAGAAGATACCAAAAGGCATTGTACTATTATAATCGGAAAAAACAGGATTGCTAACTCCAACTAATTCGATAATAATTAAACCTATACCCCCAAAAAAGGTAACCAAGCCCCACTTTAATGCTGGATATTGATCGTAACTTACTGTACGTTGAGCTTCAACAACTTCGGCAGATTGTTCTAATATTCCTGCTTTGTCGAAATGACCTGATTTAATAATTTTTGATTTTAAAAAATGTGCCGATAAAACTTTTACAAATGTGATGATAGCAAAAAATACTACCGCTACTGTCATTACTTCTCCTAATTGCATAATTATATGTTTTAATTGTTTGATTTTGATTAATAGACAGAAGTCTTTTCTGAAATGTTGCAAAAAATCTGTTTTATTTGCAACTAATCTTTTTTTATCTTGTCTAATGAAATATAAAAGATGGAAGAAAATCAGCTGATTGAACAAATTCTTAACGGTAATACGCATGCATTCAGGTTTCTGGTAAAGAAATACGAACGCTTGGTGTTTCATATTGCCGGACGCATGCTCAATCAACAAGCTGATTTGGAAGATGTTTGTCAGGATGTGTTTATTAAAGTCTATAAAAAATTACCTGAGTTTAGGCGCGAAGCTAAATTGTCGACATGGATTGGAACGATCGCTTATAGAGAAGCAATCGATTTTTTACGAAAAAGAGGAATCCCTACTCAGGAATTGCAAACGCTAAACGAAAGAGATTCCAGCAGTTTGATAGAAATAAATAATCCTGAAAACATTCAAACAAAGGGTGAGCGCATAGCGATGATAAAGCAATTGATAGCCGATTTACCAAATGTTTATCGCACGATTTTATCGCTTTATCATATAGAAGAGCTGAGTTATAAAGAAATTGAAGAAATAACCCAAATGCCCGAAGGAACAATAAAAAGTTATTTGCATAGGGCACGCCAATTATTGAAAGACCGATTGCTAAAGCATCCGGTTTTTGTGGAGGAATGGATATGAAAAAAAATAGTAAAGATTTTGATGAGCAAGCACTCGATGATTTAATTCAGGAAGCGATGTCCGATGACATGTTTGTTGCCGTTCCTGAAGGCTTTGCCGATAGAATGGAAAAAAAGGCTCAACAAATTAATCTATATCGCTTCTGGCAGGATGAATTCCTAAAACATATTTATTTTATTGGCGGTCCTATTTTAATGTTGGCTATCACTTTTGGAGTATTCTATTATTTTAACCCTGAAAGTTTGACGGGTATTCTTTCTTTTCTAAATCAATTTAAGTGGTTACTATTGGGCGGAATTATTTTGCTTTTTGGAATACAATTAGCTGATTCTTGGGTATTTAAGAGATTGGGGAAAAATCAAAATACTTAGAAAGATACGCTTAAAGTGATTATGATTTGTGCTCTTTAAAACCTGCCATCAGTTTGTGTTGCGGTTTTCGTTATATACTATTTTCAAGCTTAACTTTGCAAGCCGAATGGAGAATATTTATTGGCAATCGTATTTTATGCAATGTTAATTTCTCCATCAAGCAATTCTACATTAAAATTAACTTTCGCTTTTAAAGCTCTAAAGACTCTTAGAATTGTTTCTAAAGTCACATTTTTTGCATTTCGTTCTATTCTTGAAATCTGAGACTTTTGAACGCCAATTAATTTGCTAAGTTCTGATTGAGTCAAATGTCTTTCTTTCCGGGCTTGTTTAATCATTTCGCCCAAAATTTCCATTTTAAGTTCATATTCAAAACTGTCTCTCTTTTCAGTTCCAATTTCCCCAAGATGTTTGTCCTTTGCTTGGTTTAGGGTGTACATCTTTAATTTTCCTGTTTTTTCCATCGTTGTCAATTATTAATGCAAAGAAAATACAATGTTCTAATATATGGAAAACTTTTAATAATAAATAAAAAGATTAGAGATGAGAATCAATCAATAAAAAATTTCCCAACAGCCAATTTTTCCCACGCTCGGCCTAATCTTCCGCCAGTAGGCGGACAAGCTAGATTAGGTCGTAAATAAACAGTTGTCTCTGACAAATACAAACGGTCAAGAGACCGTAATAATTCTCCAGCTTAATCTCTGATTAAACTGAGCGGAGACTAATATATGTCATTATATAAACTTAAGTTTATCAGGGTTTTGCCTGGTATCATAAATTCTTAAGAGATCAATCTGCCCTTTATTTTCCCTATAGAATAATGTATTGTGCTTAGGCATGAGAATATTTCTTTCGAAACTTATTAATTACCTTATTATGAGATATTCCATTCCCTGAATCCATTTCTTCTATTGCATTGATAATTCCTCGCTTTTGATTATCGGTTAGATTAACCCAATCTTCAATGTCTTTTTTGCTATTGATAAAGTTTATCAAAACACCATATAAATCTTCCAGACTAGATTTTTCGAGTAAGTCAATCTGTCTGAATAATTTTAGCTTTAATTCTGATGCATTCATAAATATATTATTTATTCAAAGATACTAAAAAAATCTCCCAGTAAGTTTAAAAAAGGAGTTGAAAATTTCAAATACTCACGCTCGACCTAATCTCCAGATTAGGTCGAAAATAAAAATTTGTCTTTGACAAATACAAACGGTCAGAGACCGTAATATATTCTCCAGCTTAATTGGAGATTAAGCTGAGCGGGGGTAATGATATCAGTCTGTTGATAGTGAAAACAGCAATGGACTCGTATACAACTACATTAAGGCGAGCAGGTGCTCGAAAGATGTTATTGGTGAAATGTTGGGTCATTCCATTTCAATTGAAACTGAACACTACTTGTCTAGTATCGATTGTGAGTCGACATTTGAGATTAATAAACATCTTTTTTAATGTAATTGTTTACCAATATGAAAATTCGCAAGGCATGGATATTAAAAGGTTGTACTAAAGTAGATTCTATTCATGTCAAGTATCTGCATGCTTTGTTGCCGCTAAAGTACCCATCTTGAACCCTTAACTTGGCACTCTAGTGGATTAGTTCTGCTGAGTAGAGAACCCTGTTTATTTTTAAACGAAAGCGTCCCAGAATTCAGTAAATAGGTTAAGACAGTCTTGTTTCTTGTAGAATAAAGAGTATTCAGATAAAACGTTTAACTGGAAAAACACTACGCTGGATAAATGGTTTATTACGTTGAAACATTAATCATTTTCAGTCTTTAACAATAAAGTACTTTCATTGGTTATATATAATCACTAAAAAACAAAGCCATTCAAAAAACAGGGTGATTCGGATTAACAAAACAAGCTAGTAATAAAAAACAATAAGGAATATGAAAAAGCTAATCTTAACCGCAATTTTATTTTGTTTTTCCTTGCTTATATTTGGCGCACAAAAATCACTGAATTTAAATGCTCAACAAGATAAAGTGTTCGAAGAAATGTCTATTTCAGGCAATAGTTTCTCTGGTTTAACCGAAGGAACTTATAACTTAACCATAACTAATTATGCAGCTCGTATTTCAGAGTCCTCTGCAGATGAGGTTATTGAGGTATCACAAGAATCAAGCACAACATATATACCGGATGACAATTTTGAGCAAGCTCTAATAGATTTAGGATACGATGATGTATTAGATGATTATGTACTGACTAGTAATATTAGTGGAATTACAAATTTGGATATTTCTTACAAAAACATAAGTAATTTAACTGGCATTGAAGACTTTGTAGGCTTAACTTATTTTTCTTGCGAAAACAACCAATTAACTAGTTTAGATTTAACTTTTAATATTGATTTATATATTTTATCTTGCTACAATAACCAATTAACTAGCTTAGATTTATCCAAAAATAAGAAATTAGGAATAATAAATTGCGACCACAATCTATTGACTAGCTTAAATTTAACTGAAAATATTGCACTTTGGCAATTAATATGCGACGATAACCAATTAACAAGCTTAAATTTAACTACTAACATTGATATAAAGATTTTACAATGCTACGATAACCCATTAACTAGTTTAGATTTAACTAATAATACTTCTTTACAAGAATTATATTGCTGGAATAACCAATTAACAAGCTTAGATTTAACTTTTAATATTGCATTAGAAGAATTAAAATGCAACGATAACCAATTAACTAGCTTAGATTTAACTTTTAATATTGATTTAATTCTTTTATATTGTTTTCGCAACTCATTAACAAGTTTAGAATTAACTCATAATATTGCATTAAAGAATTTGTTCTGTGGTGAAAACAATTTGACCAACTTAGATATATCAAGTAATAAGGACTTAGTTTCGCTTGATTGCGAGGCTAATAAGCTTTCAGAAATAAATGTGGAATCTAATACAAAATTAAAACAAATTTTATGCTATAATAATAATTTACTTAGATTAGATATTTCAAAAAATACAGCTATAACAGATTTGTGGTGTCATAATAATCAACTAAAAAGTTTAAATCTGAGAAATGGATTTAATAATATTTTATCAGGCGTTACTTTATCTGAAAATCCAGATTTACATTGTATAGAAGTTGACAATGTTGCTTTTGCAGAAAGTTCTAATTGGAGTAAAGATTATACTGCAAGTTATTCAGAAGATTGTTCGTCATTTGTTTCCGTTCCTACAATTACATCAATTACGCAACCTACATGTTCAGTAGCAACAGGAACTGTTGAATTAAGCAGTTTACCATCAGGAAATTGGACTATTAATCCTGGTGCTATAACTGGCTCAACAGCAAGTATATCTATTTCAGGTTTAACAACTGGTACTTATAACTATACTGTTACAAATGATTTAGGATTTACTTCGTCTGCATCTGCAGATGTAGTTATATACGCACAACTTGAAACGTCAACTGCACCAACCGTATGGACAATAACACAACCTAGCTGTTCTGTATCGACGGGAAGTGTTGTTTTAAGCGAATTACCTACGGGCGACTGGACTATTAATCCAGGGTCTATTTCAGGATCAACTGCAAGTACCACAATCTCCGATTTAGAAACTGGAACTTATAACTTTACTGTTACTAATATAGAAGGGTGTACTTCAGGGGAATCATCTGATATTGTAATAAACTCTCAACCAGCAACTCCAGCAGCACCAACGGTTGGAACAATTACTCAGCCAAGCTGTTCTGTATCCACCGGAAGTGTTGTTTTAAGCGGACTACCTTCTGGCAACTGGACAATTAATCCTGGGTCTATAACTGGTTCATCATCCAGTACAACTATTTCAGGTTTGTCAGCAGGAACTTATAATTATTCAGTTACTAACGCTTCAGGATGTGCCTCTGCAGCTTCTGCAAATGTTGTTATAAACGCTCAACCATCAACGCCAGCAGCACCAACGGTTGGAACAATCACTCAACCTAGTTGTTCTGTATCCACCGGAAGTGTTGTTTTAAGTGGATTACCTTCTGGAAGCTGGACAATTAATCCTGGGTCTATTACTGGTTCATCATCCAGTACGACTATTTCAGGGTTGGCAGCAGGAACTTATAATTATTCAGTTACCAATGCTTCAGGATGTGCTTCTACAGCTTCTGCAAATATTGTTATCAATTCTCAACCAGCAGTGCCTGAGGCAGCAACAGCAAGTGTAACTGTACAACCAACATGTTCTATTGCAACTGGAACCATTGTGGTTAGTGCTCCTACTGGTTCTGATTATGAATATAATAT
>JAQIBR010000032.1 GCA_027858955.1 Bacteroidales bacterium | reverse complement strand
AATGCCGCATAGCAAATTTTGAATTTATCCCGAACCTTCGGGAGTTAATGCCGATAGATCAACAAAACCGCTAATTGAACGAAGTGAAAATATGCGGCATTTAGTTGACTAATCGGTATTACAAAGTTAAACTTCATAGCAAGTCTTTCAAAAAAAACCCACTATGAAACCTTTGCAAAACTAAAAAGAATCCCTATTTCAATCAGTTGGATGACTGAGAGAAATCTCAATGACCTATTTTTTAGCATAATAACAGATTACCTACGGTGAGGGCGTTCCTCATTTCATTCGGAATTAAAGAGCTTAAATGATTTTAATTCATTAAATATCTTAACAACCAAGTAATCTAACGCAAAGGCACTTTAATCTTGATTAAGTGCAAAATCTCTTCATCAAAATTAATATATGAATGAAGTAATATCAATATTTTTTTAGAAAGGGAGAAAAGAAATAATTTAGATGCTAATTATTCCTTTGCCACACAATATTTTCTTTGGTTTCAATCTGCAATATTCCATTGGTTTTATTAAGATAAACATTTGATATTTCAGAAGATGAATTATCTAAATTACTGTATATAACCACATTATAATATACAGTATTATTGATAGTGAAATTTTCGAGTAATTCGAGATACGGGAAATCATCAATATAATTGACTTCATTGTCAAAGTCAATTTCAAAATCGAAATCAAGTACTCGATATTTAAAATAACGCATATCCGAAGCATCACTTTGCTCCATTTTCAAGAAAACATAGGAAAAGCCCATTGGAGAGTTTTGAGCAATTAATTCAACATAGTTTAAACATGGGCAAACAAATTCATTAAAATTACAATGTTGCTCAAAACTAGACGATAAATTAAAATTCTGGAGATAAATACTAAATGTGTCGTTTTTTTGATTAGTAAATATAAGTGTATCGAACTTATTATAAGCAATATGCGATAAATCATCAGGATTAAATTCTGGACATTTTTTATCTCTTTGGCAAGCTGCTAAAAGAAAAATAAGGAATGAAACCGCAAATAATCGAATTATTTTCATCTTAAAAGTTATTTTCGGTTATCAAAGTTACGAATATTTGAATTCGTTTCTCAATTAAAATATTTGGCAGCAAGCAACGCAATTTCTAGGGACGAATGTTTTGGTTTTGAGATATTTCGTATAACTGTAATGGTTAAATCATAATTTGGAAAAATAAGATTGATTGAATTCATTCCCGATCCCATTCCAGGATGATAGTAAAATCTTTTTCCTTCAAAATCACTTATTCCCATACCCAAACCATATTCAATTGATTCTCCTGAATTTAACAGAATCGGTTCCCAAAGTTTTTGATAATTTTTTGGCAGCTTTTCTCCCGAAAGTAAAGCCATTCCCCATTTTGCCATATCACTTGCATTAGAAATTATTCCGCCGCCGCCAATAAGATTTGAAAAATGCATCTCTATAGCTTTTTGATAAGAAATTGAGTCAGTAGTATGTCTTTGAACAGCAGATATAGCGTCATTTTCAAAATCACAGGCATAAGTATTTTCCATTTTCAAAGGATCAAAAATCCTTTCTTTTAAGAACTCAGCATATTTCATACCACTTAATTTTTCTATTAAAGCAGTGGCAATGGTATAGCCGGTATTACAATAAAGGAACTTTTCGCCTGTCTCACTTCTAAACTCACCTTTAAAGGCCATTTCAATAATTTGCTCGATAGTATGCGGATGATTTATTGCATCCATAAATTCGTTGTTTTGGGTTAATTCAGGCAAACCGCTGATGTGAGATAATAGTTGTTTGATATTGATCTTCCGCCCTTGTAAAGGCAAGTCAGGAAAATAATCAGAAATATCATCTTTAAGCCTTAATTTCTCTTCATCAACTAAAAATAGGATGGCCATACCCGTAAATTGCTTCGACATAGAAGCGATACCCATAACATGCTCAGCATTTAGCTTCTCCCCTGTATTAACATTTGCTAAACCATAATACTCTTCAAAGATTATTTCATTACTATGAGTAATAATAACTTCTGCACCGGGCTCATTATCAGTTATCATTGCGACCAAATCACTGTGAAATTCAGTTAGCCCTTTCTTATTGATAGTTTCCGATTGAGCAAACAATGAAATTATAGAAGAATAGAACAAGAATATAAAAGCAATTTCTTTCATTATTTTAGAAGGTTAAAGTTTATGTGCGCTTTTGATGCAACAAATTACGGTAGGTTACAATATATAAGCACTTTAGTCTAAAATAAATCATCATTAATGTAACAAAAAGCATTGTCGACTTTTGCAACTATTCCAGTAAAAGCATCTGTATAAATCCCAAGATCTGAATGGTGTACTAGAAGACCTGAAATTATATAACTCAGAGCCTTTAATCTAATTAATGATAGATTATTTTATCAGTACTTTTTTAACAATCTGATCGTTTTCACCGATCTTAATTTTACAAAAGTATAGACCGCCTGCCAATTTTAATTCACTTAAATTGAAGGTGATGATTTGATTACCGGAAACTTGGTGGAGGCTCTCCTTTTTCGTAATCATCTTTCCAAAAATATCCAATAATTCAATATCAATATTTGAAGCTTTTATTAAATCCATTTCGATATATAAATTTTCAGTGACCGGATTTGGATAGATATTGATTCCAGACATATTATTATTGAAAGATACTGAAGCTTCAGATGAACCTGATATTAAGCCTATTTCGTAGATAATAATATCTTCAGTCTCCCAATTTCCATAAGAATAATTGATAAGATACCCGGCTTCGTCTTTTATAAGAATTTCATCGAGGGCCTGACCATTGGCAATAATTATGCTTGGATTTTCATTTAGTGTTAAATATTGACTTGCGATATTGATACTCAGTGAATTCCCTATCAAATCTGTGGTAAAATCAAACTCTTCTCTATCTCTCCAAAAATCACCAAAAACTCCCATTTCTTTTATTGCAATACTTTCGGGCAAACTTGCAATAAGCAGTTCCTGTCCCAACAGTTTATATTCTCGATTAGGGTGAATTAATAATACCGTGGAGGCATTATTAGCATCTATCTTCGAAATAATATCAAGCCATAAATCAACCTTTTCCAGATAATTATCTTCCGAAAAAGGATCAGCGTGATAAACATCAGAAATACTTACGGGTAATTCATATATATTTGAGTTGGTTCCGCTAAAACTTCTACCTGTTTTATTTTGATATGGGAAATTAGTCAGGACTTCGTTGGCACTATAGCTGGAATTGTAAAAGTAACCCAATTCATGCATTACCTCTACCATGTATTTATTGTATACTAAATGTCCTGTTCGGAAAATCCTAATATCAATTCCAAAGTCCGTCTCTAGCACTTCTTTCGAGACTTCCATTTCGCCATAAACTGTTCCACCCGTGGTTATTATTAAATCGTTGTGAGGAAGATAGTTAGCCATTGTATTACCCTGGTTTCCGATAGGAAAAATATCATCATCCCAAAAATCGGGAAAATGACCTACCGAATGAGAACCAATTACATGACCATCGTTGATAAGTCCTTGTATTTCAGCATCTTTCCCAATATAAAAAGCTGATTCTAAAGCATCTGATATATATCTAACCGTAATATTATAAGTAGCAGTTATTCCCAAATTCTTTTCAGATTCAGAAAAGACATTCATAGTATCCATACCGCTGGTGCCATCAACATCGTGTGTTATCATTAGCGTTGATGAAGAATTGCCAGGACTTGTATGTTTCCATGTTGAATACGGAATATGCTCATTAAATATGGCTCTCATCAATAACATGATTACATCCATAGTTGGTTCAAATCCATTGGAACTTATTCGCTGTGCTTCTATATCTCTGTTTATTTGACTTCTCAAAATCACTTCTTTCCATGTAAAACCAAAATTATAGGCAAATCCATTTCCAAATTTATTTTGAGTAACAGCTACGGTCTCATTTTCAAAACGAGCCAGGTCAACTGCGCTACTCAGTTCATAGGAAACAGTTTTAAACATAGCTCCGCCACCTTCTCTTCCCAATGATAAAGTCCACTCTTCAGGTTCATCTATCCATCTAAATAATGATGTTGATAAAGTATTATTCCAGTTAATTAAATAATTAGCATTAGATTCAGTATAAGCTGTTATTCCAAAAAGTGAATTTAAGGTTTCATCAATAACTCGCGACGCCACAATTATTCCACCATTGGATATGTAAGTTATTAAGCCGGTTTTTTCTTCTTCAGTAAATGTTTTAGAATCGAGATATGAAGAACAAAAAATCATGGCATAATTCATGGCGTCAAGTGGCTCATTTGTAATAGCATATGGAATTCCTGTAACTTTGAGTATATGTTCGGCCGAAAATAGCTGACCATCATTGTCTTCTCCGTTTTGTACAGTTAAATCTAATAACGCGATTCTTCTTTCAAATGATTGCGCTGATCCGTTTCCTATTGCAAGTATGAATATGAACGAATACATTAACATGTATTTCATATTGCTTTTGTTTATGTGAAAATAATATTCAAAGGTACGACTATAAATGTGTATTGGGATCTTATACCAATTGTAGTTCAAAATGCCGCATAGCAAATTTTGAATTTATCCCGAACCTTCGGGAGTTAATGCCGATAGATCAACAAAACTGAAAATTGAACGAAGTGAAAATATGCGGCATTTAGTTGACTAATCGGTATTATACTATAAACAATACAAAAGTTTAATTTCTAATATCCTGAATTATAAGGAAATGAAACACATTGGTTAACAGATTACTATCTTCATTATTAGGTAATGAATTTCGAGGTTAAAGTATTCACAAATAGGATGTTTCCTAATTTATCATATCCCTCAAAAACTTCAACACCTTTATTCGACTTTATGGTACTTTCGTGAAACCCTATGAGTGTAAGGTCGGCATCTCTGGAATATTCATTTACAAGGTCTAATATCGTTTTTTCTTCGGTTAATGGCAATACTCGAATATTATTTGCTGAGATGGGCAAACGTCCGTTTGATGTAAGTTGGATAAGATTTTCCTGTTCTTTTTGTAAGTCTTCTTTTGGAAAAGTAGCGAAAATTTCAATAATTCTGATCAAAAATTATAAAAACTCTTCATTATCACCATGGCCCCTAGAGTAATACCAGCCAATTATATAGAATGAACCAATTAAAATAATCAATAAACCCAAAAGAGACGCTGTTGAAAATAAGTTTGCCGACGGAAAATTAAAAACATATAATAATGTAAGACCTAAAATTATTAAAATAATTCCACCAACAACTTCCCAATTCCATGCCACATAAACTAAGAGCAAAAATACTAACCAGGGCAAGGCATTGGGGATATTTTTAATTATACCATTTATTCCTTCGCCATACTCTTCGGAGCCTGAAAGTAATGCAAAGATAAATACTAATATTCCGAGTACCAATGAAGTATATCTTGCAAAATTTCTATAAAAATTAGCTTTTTTAACGCTCTTATTACTCTCCATAACTATTTATTTTGGTTATATAATCTGTCTTTTTACAAATTGTACCTAGAATCAGTTAATTGATTGAAAGCACAATATACAAAATATTCCATTTGATAAACAAATAACTAAAAATCATAACCATTTTCTAAAATCAACAAAGCCTTACATTATTGTTGATTGGCTATCCTTATTGCTAATTATTTAATATTTATAAATTGATGATTTATACTTATTGTATATCATTAATTTGCTTCCTTTGTATATGTTTTATATCTAAGATTTATAATTATGACTGATCAAGAATTAATTGATAAATTAAAAGTCGGAGGCATTGTTTCAATAAGAGATTATCTGCTTGAACAACAAGCAAAAGGCTTAAAAATTGCAAGAACAGAATCAGGTGACCCGTCATTTTCCATTCCTAATAATGTTAAAATAGCAATGAATAAAGCTTTGCTCGAAAATAAAACTCATTATACTGCTGGTGCAGGAATTAAAGAGTTAAGAGAAGCCATTTTTCAGAGAACTACGAATTATAACAATTTGAATTTAAATAGTTATAATGATATAATAATTACAAATGGAGCTATGAATGCTCTTTTTGGCGTTTTTCATTCTATTGTTGATAATAAAGGATATAAAATTTTGGTTCCGACACCAACTTGGACAGAGACAGCTATAAATGTGACAGAGGTTGGTGGAACTCCGGTTTACTATAAATTTAATCCATTTTCTGATACTCCTATTGACATAAATGAGTTAGAAGAATTAGTAAATGCAGACTCCGGTATCAAAGCAATCGTTGTCAATTCGCCTCATAATCCAACTGGTAAAGTTTTAAGTTTAAACAACTTAAAAGAACTTATTGCCTTTAGCCAAAAACACGATTTATATTTAATTTCGGATGAAGCTTATGAACATGTTATTTTTGATGGAATTCAACATATCAGTCCGGCATCTTTATCTGATTATGATAAAATAATAACAATTTTCTCTTTTTCGAAAAGCTACGTAATGTCTGGTTTACGACTTGGATGTGCCTGTACAACAAATAAAAACATCTTAAAGAAATTATCTAAGATTGTAAGATGTACAATCAATGGAGTCAGTAGTGTCACTCAATGGGGAGGTGTTTCTGCGGTACTTGAAACGCCAAAAGAATATTTTGATACAAATCTGGCAGAATATACCGTCAGAAGAAATGCAATTTATAACGGAGCATTACATTGCAAGCATTTAGTTCCCGTAAAACCTGAAGGAACATTTTATTTATGGTGTAAGATTAAAGAAAGTTGGAGACCGGAAATTACCATAAACAGAAGTTGGCATATGACCTTAGAATATTTGAAATTAGGAATTGGTTCTGCTCCCGGCGAAGTATTTGGTCCAGGTGGTACTGACCAAATCCGATTTTCATTCTCTTGCTCGACAGAAGACGTTAAATTAGCAGCGGATTTATTGAAAGAACTTAAATAGTAATCATTTTGCTTTAATCTCAAAGTCAAACAAAAAAAGCCAGACGAAATTGTCTAGCTTTTGCTTGTTAAGTAGCGGGAGCAGGATTCGAACCTACGACCTTTGGGTTATGAGCCCAACGAGCTACCTCTGCTCCATCCCGCAATATATATTTAAGTTTTTAAGAACTGTCTCGTTTGAGAGTGCAAAGGTAAAAATATTTTTCTTTCCATTACTAGGGTATTAGCATTTTATTTTTAAATGTGATGTTTTGTATGGAAATTCTTAGAATAGATCAAACAATATTAAAAATTGAACTTTAAGTAATGCTCAAGAAAGACATCGTATAGTCGATAGTTTATGAAAATATAATTACGCACTTTGCGTTACGCAAAGTGCGTAACAAAATCCAGTCTTTATCACTTATAATTCCTTAGGAACAAAAGCTTGTCCATCAACAGATGGGCCAGCTTTTGTTGCTTTAATAAGTATTTCTAATTCAAAAAGTTACAATTAATCTACTCATAACGAATTGCAGAAACAGGATTGATTTTTGAAACTACAATTGAAGGGATTAAAAGAAATAAGAGTATGATAATCAGACTTAAAACATTTACTGCAATCAATGGAAATGGTGCTAAATTAATAGGAACCTCCGACATATAATAATTCGCCTGATCGAGTTTAATAATTCCAAAATATTTTTGCATTACAGCCAATCCTATTCCTAACAAATTTCCCCAAAATAAACCTCTAACAATAATATAAGCTGCTTGATAAAGAAATATTTTACGAATACTAACATTCTGTGTTCCAAGAGCTTTTAGAATTCCAATAGTTGTTGTCCTTTCTAAAATAAGCACTAGTAAGGTTGAAATCATGCTAACAGAAGAAATAAGGAGCATCAAAACTAAAATAACTACAACATTTATATCTTGTAGTGCCAACCAATCAAAAATCTGTGGATAAATTTCTTTGGCATTGCTAGCTGTTAAATTATAGCCAAGCTTAGAATACACTAATTCGGTAATTTCTTCCATGCGGTCAAAATCATCCACAAAAATTTCAATATTGCTTACTTGATCTTCTGTCCAATTATTAAGTCGTTGTACATGCCGTTGATCGGCAAACACAAAAGATTCATCAAATTCCTCAAGACTAGTTTCATAAATTCCAGATACAAATAGCCTTCGTCCACGCGCAGTAGTTTCTGAATTGTTCAAAAAATAAACCCTAACTGTGTCTTTTAAAGCTAATTGCAATTGATCGGCAATTTTCTTAGAGATTAAAACTTCATCAGATAGCTGATTTGTATTCAATTTGGGGAAATGCCCTTCTAAAAGATGTTTTGCAAAAAAAGTAGTGTCATAATCAGTATTAATTCCTTTTAAAACAACGCCGAGTATATCTTCTTTTGCTTGCATTATTCCTGCCTTGGTAGCAACCGACTGCAAATGCTTTATACCTTTAATCTGTTCCAAGGTTTTCTTCAGAGAATCGCCAAAAACTATGGGTGTTGTTTCAAAAGATGAATTCGAATCATATTTACTTATTTGAATATGTCCTGCAAATCCGGTTACTTTTTCACGAATCTCATTTTTAAAACCTATAACTATAGAAACTGACAGCAACATAACTGCTAATCCAAGAACCACGCTTAAAATAGAAATACGAATTATAGGCCTCGAAAAATTATGCGATTGCTTTTGAATAAGATGCCGTGCAATATAAAGTTCGGTGTTCAAAGAGTAATTTTTTAAAATGATTTACAGATGAAATGCGTATTTTTGTTACAAAAATATCAATTCTAGGTTTATGCTTGGCAAGAATCTTTATTTCCTTTTATTAATCGTATCTATTTCGATTTTTTCGCAGGCTCAATCACCTATTCCGGCTGCCGATCAAACAAATTTATACTTTCCACAACTTAATGGAAATAGAATTGGAATAATAGCTAATCAGACTAGTTTAATCGCTGATATTCACTTAGTTGATTCTTTACTGAATGCAGGAATTAATATTCAGAAAGTATTTGCACCAGAGCACGGATTTCGAGGTGAAGCAGAAGCAGGCGCAAAAATTATTAATGGTCTTGATTCAAAAACAGCTTTGCCGATTATTTCGCTTTATGGTTCCAATAAAAAGCCTTCGGCTGATAATTTAATTGGAATTGATCTCTTAATATTTGATATTCAAGATGTTGGAGCTAGATTTTATACTTATATATCTACTCTTGCTTATGTAATGGAGGCTTGTGCCGAAAATGATATTCCATTGATGATTTTAGATCGACCAAATCCCAACGCGCATTATGTTGATGGACCTGTTTTGGAAAAAGAATTTCAGTCGTTTGTAGGTCTGCTCCCAATACCTGTTGTTCACGGTATGACTTTAGGCGAACTTGCCCAAATGATTAATGGCGAAAGTTGGTTAAAAAATAAAATCCAATGTGAATTAAGCATCATTCCTATAAAATACTACAATCATCAATCACCTTATCACATTTCAATTGCTCCCTCACCAAATTTACCTAACGATAACTCCATTGCACTCTATCCTACGCTTTGCTTTTTTGAAGGAACAGCTGTTAGTATTGGACGTGGAACTGATCTTCCATTTGAAGTTATCGGATATCCCGATTATCCAAATAATGACTTTTCATTTCAACCCAAAAGTATAATCGGTAAAAGTGTTTATCCGAAATTCGAAAATCAAGTTTGTTACGGGCTTGATTTGCAAACTTATTCTGAGAGTTGTATTCGCCCAAATAAAATTAATCTTCAATACATTATTGACTTTTATTCGACTTATCCTAATCAAGATCAATTCTTTACCGATTTTTTTAATTTGCTTGCCGGTAACGATAAATTGCAACAGCAAATAAAGACAGGCTTATCAGAAAATAAAATTCGACAAAGTTGGGAACCTGCCTTAGGTAATTTTAAGATAAAAAGAAAGAGGTATTTATTATATCCAAATTGATTTATGATTGTAAACGGAAAACATTTTCGAACTATTTGGATAAACCCAAAAAATAAAAAAAGCGTTCAAATTATTGATCAACGTAAGCTTCCTTTTTCGTTTGAAATTGAAACTTTCAGAAATGTTAAAGAAATAGCTTTCGCGATCAAGGATATGCATTTACGGGGTGCTGGATTGATAGGTGCTGCAGGAGCTTATGGAATGTATTTAGCTGTTATTGAAGCAATAAAGCAAACTGACTTTGTAAAATCTATTCAAGATTCAGCTAATCTTTTAAAAGCAACTCGTCCAACAGCAGTAAATTTAAGTTGGGCTGTTGATTTGATGCTTAATAAAATACTTGTTGATGCTAATAAAAATGGTGAGGATAAAGTTGAACAGGCACTGTTTATGGCTGAATTTATTGCTAATCAAGATGCAGAAGCTTGCAGAATGATTGGAGAACATGGTATTTCTTTAATTCGAGAAATTAGTCAAAAGAAAAATGGAGAAACTGTAAATATCCTCACGCACTGCAATGCCGGTTGGTTGGCTTTTGTCGATTTTGGCTCTGCCACTGCTCCAATTTATGCTGCTTTTGAAGAAGGAATTGACATTCATATTTGGGTCGATGAAACTCGTCCGCGAAATCAGGGAGCACGCTTAACATCCTGGGAATTAGAACAACAAGGAATAAAACATACTGTGATTACCGACAATGCCGGAGGTTATTTGATGCAAAAAGGAATGGTTGATATGGTGATAGTCGGTTCCGACCGTACCAGTAAAACCGGAGATGTAGCAAATAAAATCGGCACATATTTAAAAGCTTTGGCGGCCAAGGATAATGATATTCCTTTTTATGTTGCTCTTCCCTCATCAACTATCGATTGGAAAATAGAAAACGGATTAAAAGAGATTTCTATTGAAGAACGTAATCCGCGTGAGATCAGCCATATTGAAGGAATTTATAATGATGAATTAGTTGAAATATTGATTACACCAGAAAAGAATGTCGGCAGTAATTACGGTTTTGATATTACTCCGGCACGCTTAGTGACAGGATTAATTACTGAACGCGGAATATGCAAAGCCAATCAAGAAAGCATTTTTAAATTATTCCCCGAATATGACAGATAATTCCGACGAAGGCTATATAAAATTCCATTACGATTGGATTCCGGCTCCTATACTTGATGTAGATATTGATGATCTTATATTTTGGCGCCAGAAACTATATGATGAAAAGCTTATTGGGAGTTATCCAAACGGAATTGGTTATGGAAATATAAGCATGCGTTATAAAGCTAATCAATTTATTATTAGCGCTTCGGCAAGCGGAAACATAAAGCAAATAGATGCTTCTCATTTTGCTTTAGTAGATGAATTTGATTTGGATAAGAATTGGTTGAGCTGCATAGGAAATCTACCTGCTTCTTCTGAATCGCTGTCACATGCAGCTATTTACAGTTCATCACCAAAAATTTTGGCTATTCTACATATCCATCATAAAAGACTCTGGAATAAGCACTTATATGTCTTGCCAACAACTTCAAACACTGCTGAATATGGCACAGCAGAAATGGCATATAGCATACAAAAATTGATTATTGAAGAAAATAAATATGCCGGAATTATTGTAATGGGAGGACATGAAGATGGACTTTTGATTTATGCACCCGATTTAAATCAAGCAGGGGAACTGACCTTAAGTTTAATAAGTTCAGAGCAAACGTATCAAATTTAACCGCTGAGAGCCGCTGAGAATTTACGCAAAGAGTCGCAGAGAGTCACAGAGTTTAGAATTTTATTTAATCACAGTTTTCTACATCCATTTTCTTCTATGCGGAACTTCGCGTCTTCTTTGCGGAACTTCGCGGTAAAAATCATTGGCACTTTATTTTAGTATAAAAAAAATATGCATTTTGATAGGGCATCATATGGCTTAATAGTTCAGAAATTTAAATGCAAAGCTCACTAAATTGAGTTTGCCTTGTTAACCAGTTAATGCAAATTTTTAGTTTCACGTGATTTTCTATACATTCGCTAAAAATAAGGCATATGAACAAAGACGAAAAACATACTAAAGGATATTATATTGGACTTGGATTAGCAATTGGAATTCCATTAGGTATTCCTGTAGGTTTGATGTTGGGTAATATAGCTTTAGGCCCTGCAATAGGTGCGCCCATTGGTTTGATTATAGGAGCTATTTTGGAGAATAAGTTTAATAAAGAACCTTTAATATTGTCAAAAGAAGATACAGTAAAACAAAAAAACTTTACCTGGTTATTACTTCTTTTAGGTGTTGTTATTTTTGCGATATTTTTGTTGAGCTTTATTCTTTTTAAATCTTAATAACGATCAAAAAGCAATCGTTTTCCTTGCCCTGATGAAATAAATTCTCCTTTGTCATAAACTAATTGCCCATTAACAAAAGTTGCAACTACTTTAGAATGAAATTGTTGCCCAACCAAAGGTGACCATCCGCACTTATAATGAATATTTTCATTCATAACTTCCCAAGGATCGGATAAATCTACGACAGCTAAATCTGCATAAAATCCTTCACGAATAAATCCTCTATCACGAATTTTAAAAAGACGTGCTGGTGCATGGCACATTTTTTCAACCACTTTATCCAGACTTATTTTACCTTGATGCATCATTTCAAGAAGCAATACAAGCGAATGTTGTACCATAGGTCCGCCCGAAGTGGCTTTTGTATAAATATTCTCCTTTTCAGTCAAAGTATGAGGGGCATGGTCGGTTGCCACAACATCAATTCTATCATCCAAAAGTGCTTCCAATAATGCTTCTGCATCGCTTCGCTTTTTAATGGCAGGATTCCATTTGATAAAAGTTCCGTTTTCCGCATAATCCTTATCCGAAAACCAAAGGTGATGAGTACATACTTCAGCCGTAATGCTTTTTTCAGTCAGAGGTAAATCATTTGAAAACAGTTCCATTTCTTTAGCGGTGGATAAATGCAAGACATGCAAGCGGGTATTATGCTTTTTTGCAAGATTTACGGCAAAAGAACTGGACAAATAACAAGCTTCTTCGGAGCGAATTGTAGGATGTGCTGAAATTGGAATATCATCGCCATATTTTGCCTTTGCGTCATCCAAATTACGCTGAATGGTATTTTCGTCTTCGCAATGTACTGCAATCATCATTTTGCTTTCAGCAAATATTTTCTCTAAGGTTTCTATATTATCGACTAGCATTTTTCCTGTTGAAGCACCTAAAAATATTTTTATCCCGCAAACATTTTCTGCATTTGTTTTTAGAACCTCATCAGAATTGCTGTTTGATGTTCCCATATAAAAAGAATAATTGGCCCACGATCGACCAATGGCATCTCTATATTTATCTTCCAAAATTTTCTGAGAAAGCACATTAGGAATAGTATTAGGCATATCCATAAAGGAAGTCACACCGCCTGCAACTGCAGCTCTTGATTCAGATTCCAAATCGCCTTTGTGAGTTAAACCCGGATCACGAAAATGCACTTGATCGTCAATTACACCCGGTAAAATATATTTTCCGTTAAAATCAATTTGCGTACAATCTGAAGGGATTTTAAAGCTTTTCCCTTCTTCAATTATTTTAACAATTCGCTCATTTTCAATGAGAAGATCAGCTCTCATTAATTTTTCTTCATTAACTAAGGATGCATTTTTTAGCAGATAAGCAGGCATAAGGCTCTGTTTTATATTCAAAAGTACAAAAGCTAAAGGCTGAAAGGGGAATTAATTCGTTTTTTTTGATTTAATTTTTCTAAAACGCAGAGCCATAACACCAAAAATGGCTTCGCCAAAGATGCTTTTGTTCATTTTAGATGTACCTAAGGTACGATCCATAAAAATAATCGGTACCTCAATCACTTTAAAATTCAATTTACAAACCGAGTATTTCATTTCAATCTGAAATCCATAACCAACAAGACGAACTTCATCAAGGCGCATAGTTTCAAGAACTTTGCGAGTATAACACATGAATCCGGCAGTTGTATCGCGGATTGATAATCCTGTTATAATACGGACATAAGCAGACGCATAATAAGACATCAAAACGCGCCCCATAGGCCAATTGACAACATTTACTCCTGTTATATAACGTGAACCTATAGCCGCATCATTTCCATCTATCTTGCAGGCATTATATAAGCGAATTAAATCTTCAGGATTATGAGAAAAATCTGCATCCATCTCAAAAACAAATTCATAGCTGCGTTTTAAAGCCCACTTAAAACCATGTATATAGGCTGTTCCAAGGCCAAGTTTTCCCTGCCGTTCTTCAATGAATAGTTGCTCAGGAAATTCCTGCATTAATTGTTTAACAATTGCAGCTGTTCCATCTGGTGAATTATCTTCAACAACTAAAATATGGAAATCTTTGGAAAGTGAGAAAACGGTACGAACAATATTTTCTATGTTCTCTTTTTCGTTATAAGTTGGAATAATTACTATGCTATCTGACACAATTTCTATTTTAAAAATAAGTTGCGAAATTACAAATTATTTGTTTCTAAAGATGGTGTAAAATGATAGATTTAGTTAAAATTTAATTCGTGAATTCGTGGCTAATTATATTGTATACAAATAGAAAAAATGCCACCAATGCACGAATGGAAATGTACAATATTTTTATCATGAAAAGATATTAATTTGGTACTCCGTTATTAAGAATTGATTTATATGCCTTAAAATCATTATATTTAAGAAATTAAAAATTAATGCTGTGGATAAGCTTATTTATAAAGAGGAAAGTTATGCCATTATTGGAAAATGCTTCGAAGTGCATAATAATCTAGGTGGCGGTTTCTTGGAAATTGTTTATAAAGATGCCTTAGAATATGAATTTAGAAAAGCAGGAATCCCTTTTCAACGAGAGAAAGAGTATATGGTTCATTATAAAGGCATTGTTTTGCCTCATCATTTTTATGCTGATTTTGTTGTTTATGATAAAATTATATTGGAAATAAAAGCTGTGTCAGGTATAGCAGATGAATTTGTTGCACAGGCTATTAATTATCTAAAAGTTTCTGAAAACAAGTTGGCTTTATTGGTAAATTTCGGGGAACTTAAATTGAATTATAAAAGATTAGTATTATAAGATAATAGCTACAAATGCACACACAAAAAGCTGGAATTAAGGTTGTCCTAAAACAATTATTCGTGAATTCGTGGCCTAAATAAAATGCCAGTAATGCACAAATGAAAATGTTATAAGATAGAGATTTATGCAAAAATATAATTCGTGTATTCGTGGCTATTTATATTTATAAGCAAGAGAAAAAAATGCCACTAATGCACTAATGAAAAATGTTATAATAGATGGATCTTTATCAAAATTTAATTCGTGAATTAGTGGCAATTTAGATTTAGTAATCTAACTCCCCTTTTCCCTGCCGAATAATTTCAATCTCATCACTACTGCAATCAACCACAGTAGAAGCAATATTGCCACCAAAACCAGCATCAATAACAATATCTACCATATCTCCCCACTCATCGTGCAAAATCTCAGGATCGGTTTCAAATTCGATAATTCGATCATCGGCATGAATTGATGCTGAAAACATTGGGTTTCCGAGTAATCGGACAATTTCGGCAGGAATTGGATGTTCAGGAATACGAATACCGATACTTTTCTTTTTGTTTTGAAATAACTTTGGAACTTGACTATTTGCTTCCAAGATAAAAGTAAAAGGTCCCGGCAGATGTTTTTTAAGGAGTTTGAAAATTGCTTTATCAAAAGGTTTTGAATAATGAGAAAGCAGGGTTAAATCGTTAAATATTAATGAGAAATTTGCCTTTTCCTTTTTTATCCCTTTCAACTTCGCAATTTTATCCAATGCTTTCATGCTGGCACTGTTTCCTCCAAAACTATAAACTGTATCGGTAGGATAAATAATCACTCCACCATCCATTAAACACTCGTAAATAGTAGTTAAATGACGCGGTGATAGATTATCAGGATAAAGTTTAATAAGCATGATTTCATTTTTAAATTGCCACAAATCTAAAACAAAAAATCGCATTTTCCTTGCAAATCAAAATGCAACCCCTATTTTTGCCCGAATTAAAAAACAAACTAAATGAATTCAACCTTAGCTACTTTTAAAAAATTCCCTCGTACTTTTTGGATTGCCAACACTATAGAGCTATTTGAACGCTGGGCATGGTATGGCTTCTTTATGCTTTTTGCAAACTATTTAACGGGTTCTACTGATGATGGAGGTTTGCAATTTTCACAAGCTCAAAAGGGAACCTTAATGGGAGTTGGAACAGGTATTCTTTACTTTTTACCTGTTATTACAGGAGCAATAGCAGATAAATTTGGTTATCGTCGAGTTCTGGCACTTGCTTTTTTAATCTATGCTTCGGCATTTGTATTACTTCCTCATTTTAATAGTTTTACGGGTGTTTTCATTATGTATTTATACCTTGCAGTTGGAGCTGCACTTTTTAAGCCTGTTATATCTGCAACAATTGCCAAAACAACCACCGATGAAACTTCAACTATAGGTTTTGGTAATTTTTATATGATGGTAAATATTGGGGCTTTTCTTGGGCCTATGCTTACTCTTATCTTTAAAAACTCTTCCTACGATCTGGTTTTTTATATATCAGCAGGAATGATTTCAGTAAACTTCATCCTTTTATTATTTTATCGTGAGCCTAACAGAATAAAAACCGATGAACCTCTCATTATTACTATAAAACAAGTATTTATAAATATCTATAAAGTTTTTTTAGATTATAAATTTGTTATTTTTCTTATCATAGCATCGGGTTTTTGGACTATGTATCTTCAGTTGTTTTTCACTTTGCCTGTTTTTATCTCACAATGGGTTGATACTTCAGGAATGTATCAGTATTTTAGTGAGAATATGCCTTTAATAGCTGAAAATTATGGCCATAATGGTGTTATGGAGGCCGAATTTATTACCAATTTTGACGCTTTATTCATTATTGCTTTTCAAATTGTAATTTCGAGCCTTGTAATGAGGTGGAAAGCTCTAAGCACTATGGTTGGAGGATTTATTATTGCAACATTGGGTCTATCTCTTTCTTTCTTTACTCAGGATGTAACTTTCATCGTCGTAGCAATTTTTATTTTCTCTATTGGTGAAATGTCAGCATCTCCAAAAATTACGGAATATATCGGGCGCATTGCTCCTTCAGATAAAAAAGCCTTGTATATGGGCTACTCTTTTATTCCATTGTTTTTAGGAAATATTTTTGCCGGAATAGTTTCAGGTACAGTATATCAGGATATGTCGGATAAGCATACCTTATTGCTGAAAGAAGTTAATGAAAGAGGACTCCAAATATCAACAGAACTTTCTCATAACGAATATTTTAGCTCAGCTGCCGAGCAATTGAATATGAGTAATCTTGAGCTAACCAATTATTTATGGATGACTTATAATCCTTCGCAAATTTGGTGGGTAATTGCAGCGATTGGCGGTGGAGCAGCAATTGCTTTAGCGCTTTATAATCAATTTATGTTTAAAAAGAACTAAACACAAATAATATGGAATAAACAGTTTTGATTTATGACAAGGAACACCGATAGCTCGGCATCGCTCACTATGAAATAATGATTTTAAATTTTTTACATCATAAAACGTTAATCCTTGTACAACATTCTATATTCACTTACGGACTGATTCAAAAACGTTCAGCTTTTCTGCAGGAATATGAGGATAATTTGTTTTTGGTCGGCATAACCGATAGGAAATGTGAGAAGCCAAAGCTCCCTATCCGATAGCTATTATATGAGCCTTCAATAGACCTATGTTTCTACATTTTTAGAAATTGTCTAGCTGTCAGAACTGGCAAAATGAAATTTTTAAAGTCTTTCAGGTTTCGTGTAATTATAAGGTCTTGATTATTTTCTATAGCTGTAAAATATTGAAGTCCATCTTCAAAATCAGAAAACGAGTTATCATTTAATGCTACTCCAATAATTTTATCGTCAAGAGGTAAGATATTAATTATTAATCGGAGTTTCCTTAATATTTCTTTTGCAGTATTTGCATTTGTCTGTCTTAAAAGAGTATAACTCGTATTAGCAATAGTCAGAGAAGAAATACTTAATTCAATGATTTTCTGGTCTGCCAGAGAGAAAAGCTGCGCAGCCTCTTCATAAAAAGGTTCTCGATAAGATAATAAATCTATTACGATGTTTGTGTCTACAAAGAGTTTTTTCATTTGTATTTTTCTATAATGTAGTCACTATATTCTTTTTTGTAATCAAAGTCAGATGGCAAATCAATCACACCACTTAAACTTTCTACCAGTGGAGTAATAGATATTTTTTTTCCCTCATTCTTTTCTTTGGTTAAACTGTCGAGATATGATTCTATCATTTTAGATAAGCTGATTTTGTGACTTCTTGCATATAATTTAGCTCTGTTAATCACATTGTCATTAAGTCTTAAAGTCAATTTTGTTTCCATTATTATATGATTTACGTGCAAATATATAATATTTATACGTCAATTGCAAATTCTTTGTAAAATGCGGCATTTAGTTGACTAATCAGTATTACTCGTTACCTAAATCAAAAGTACTTAATCCGTGAATCAATTTGCCATTTTCAAAGATCCCGGCACGGATAATACTATCTTCTGCAGAAACAGTTATCGCACTTTTATACAAATATGAAGATGTATCAGGTTTGGAACCGTTTAAAGAATAGAATATTTTTGGTTGATATTGTTCCGATGAAATATTTACAAAATTCTGATTTTTAACACTATCGAATTTCATTTCGAAGTTTATTCGATAAGTTCCTTTGGAATATCGAAATCCCTTATTATCGAACAATTTAAAATGATCTTGTAATCTAACTTGAAAAGATTCCCAATTGTTATTCTTTTTTGATCCCCAAAGCACTTCAGAAAGCGCAAGCATACGTGGTAATATCATATACTCTATATGATCAGGTGTATGCATATATTCCGTCCAAACGTTTCCCTGAGCGCCTAAAATCAATGATTTCTGTTCAGTAAATAAATCTTCGGGAACAGGTTCAAAATCATAGACTCTTTTTAAAGGTAAATAACCACCAATTGCTTTTGGCTCAAATGCCCTATCAGCCTGATAATAATCAAAATAGCAATGCGAAGTAGGTGTCATTACAACCTGATTACCCTGCCGTGCAGCAGCAATTCCACCTTCCATTCCGCGCCATGACATTACAGTAGCATTTTCAGCCAAACCACCTTCTAAAATTTCATCCCAACCCATTAATTTTTTTCCTTTGGAAGTCAAATACTTATTAATACGTTTGATAAAATAACTCTGTAATTCGTGTTCATTTTCCAAAGCTTCCTTATGCATAAGTGCTTGACATTTAGCACATTCTTTCCAACGTGCTTTTGGAGCTTCATCACCACCGATATGAATATATTGCCCTGGAAATAAAGCAATAACTTCATCCAACACGTCTTCAATAAATTCAAAAGTTTTATCATTCCCGGCACAATATATATCTTCAAAAACACCCCAATTATTGGGAACATCTAAAGCCTTTTCTGTGCAAGAAAATTCCGGATAAGCTGCCAAAGCAGCTCGACTATGCCCAGGCATTTCTATTTCAGGTATAACAGTTATGTGTAAGTTTTTTGCGTAAGCAACAATTTCTTTTATTTCTTCCTGAGTATAAAATCCACCGTAGCGACTACCATCGGCCTCAGTTCGCCAGGCACCGACTTCTGTTAATTTTGGATATTTCTTTATTTCAATTCGCCAGCCTTGATCTTCAGTTAAATGCCAATGAAAAGTATTGAATTTGTAATAAGCCATTAAATCTAGATAATGTTTGATAAACTCCACATCGAAAAAATGACGACCAACGTCTAAATGCATTCCACGATACGAAAAACGAGGCTCATCCCAAAGGCGAATAGCTGGGATAATCAAAGTATTTTGATTTGCATTTAATTGCTCTAATTCAAATAATTGATATAGCGTTTGCACAGCATAAAAAATGCCATCAGAATCATTTGATTTAATAATTACTTTGTCTTTATCTACAATAATACGATAGCCTTCTTTTCCAAGCCGATCTTCGAAACCGACTGTAGAAAGAAGTATCACATTATTTAAATCTTTTGTTTCTGATTGAGAGAGAATTACAGGCTTTATTTCAGAAAGATTATGGATATACTTTTGTAAAATTTCAGAACTATTTTCTAAATCATCTCCACTAAAAATGATTCGCGTATCATTATTCAATTCAAAAGACATTGCATCTTCACGAACACTATAAGGCAATGGGATTAAACTATATTCTGTACTTGGGTTAAATTCGTTTTTACAGGAAACGAATAGAAAGAGAAATAAAAACGCAAGCAATAATTGATTAATCCTTTTCATATTATCCTTTTATAAAAAAATCTGCATCAAATAATTTATTTTCTCCGTTTACAGCTAGTGCATATTGAAATCCCGGAAGTATAGAATAAGCTCCAATATCACCATCTTTACTTAACGCCAAATATCCAACTTGAAAAAATTTGCTATTCTGATCATCGCTATATCGATTCCAAATCCTCTTTATTGCTATTTCGCAGGATTCTTGAGCCGAATGACCATTTCGCATTAGCTCAACGATTAAGAATGACCCTAAAGTTTTCATCATTAGCTCTCCCATTCCGGTTGCAGTTGCTGCACCCACTTCTCCATCAACAAATAATCCTGCACCAATTATTGGGCTGTCTCCCACTCTACCGGGCAATTTATACATCATTCCACTTGTGGTACAAGCACCAGCCAATCGGTTCTCATTATCAAGTACCAATAAACCTATTGTATCATGATTTTCGAAATTGACAACAGGTTTATATTCTGATGTTTCCGTCCATTTTTTCCATTCTTTTTCCATTTTTGGAGTTAACAAATTTTGTCTGTTAAATCCTTGTTGTAATGCAAAATCTAATGCTCCATTTCCAGCTAACATAACATGTGGAGTTTCTTCCATTACTTTTCGGGCAACGGAAATTGGATGAATTATATCTTCCAAATAACACACAGCTCCAGCATTTCCCTGATGATCCATAATAGATGCATCTAAGCTTACTCTTCCACTTGCATCAGGATAACCTCCAATTCCAACTGAATGATTGTTTTCATCAGCTTCAACAACACGCACACCACTTTCAACCGCTCCCAGAGCACTACCACCAGTATTTAAAACTCTTACAGCTTCAGCATTTGCTTCTATTCCATGGCTCCAGGTAGAGATTACAATCGGTGGACTGTGATTTATTTTATTTTTGCCTTTTTGAATTGCTTTATTTGCAAAAAGGTTTGGTGTCGACAATAATGCTGCCGATGCTAATCCAAGTTTGTGAAGGAAATTTCGTCTAGTTGCCATAAATTTTATTTATCCGTTCTGCATATTCGATTTTGGTTAACTGATTGCCATAATTACATACTGGGCAAGCAATATAATATTTATCCTTTACAGGAAAAACAGGCAGAAAAAATAAAGAGAAATTTGTGCGCTCATGAATCAGATTCCAAAATCGCTGATTATTGCAATTAGGGCAATTGATGTATTCGGTGCTTTTTGTTATTTCGGGTTTACTGTCAGATAAGCCAAGTATTACAAACATAAAAATTCTTTTCACAAAGATATGCGAATCAAAGACAAAAAAAAGATTGGATATGAAAAAAGCTCATCCTTTTATGAGATTTAGAACATACCAAACAGATTATTTTTACAAATCAAAACCAACAAACTCCAAAAACTCATTAAACGTAATGGGTTTGGCAAGTATTTTATTTTCTTTATCTAACACAAACATAGTTGGGGTAGCGTAAAGGTTATAATCTTTTGCGATTTCACCATCCCAACCTTTTTCATCATTGATATTTATCCAAGTATAATTACCTTGATTAACAAATGTTTTCCAGCTTTCTTTATCAGAGTCTATTGAAATTGCCAATACTTCTAAATCAATGCCCTTTGTATCATACCATTTTTTTAATTCCGGTAAGAGATTTGTACAATGTGGGCATTGGGTTGACCAAAAAATAAGTAACTTATATTGATTTTTCAGAGCAGATAGTTGAATGAAATCATTATCAATATCTTGTATCAAAATATCAGGAACAATTTTTTGTAATGCCATATCTCTGTATGCTTGTAAACGTTTTGCCAAAAGAGTTTGGTTCTCGGTTTCGCATTTTTTATTGATATAGTTTTCGGCAATATGAGCCAAAACTGTTTCCATTTGCATATATTCAAAACCGTCGGTTAAATATTTTAAAAGGAAATCATTTACATCCTGATTTTGTTGAATGGCGTTTGCTATCTTATCAACAGCTTTAATATATTCTGCTTCTTGCATAGTTCTATTGTAATTACGATTGCCGTAGAGCGAAACATACTGAATAATCTTCTCAGTGTAAATACGACTATAAATTAACTCCGGATATTGAAAATTAAGATATGATAAATACTCGTTTTTAATAGTTCCAACACGTTCCTTCTCACTCTTGTTTCCATCCAAAAAGGGAGAATTATACTGCTCCGCTATTTTAGCAACAAAAGTTCCGGCATTTTGCGTAATGAAGTTCTTGATGAATTTTTCTCTTTCTTTTTGAAGTGTATTGTATTTTTCGATGCTGAGAGTGAGGTATTTATCTTCTTTTGGGAAATTATTTACAATTGGGTCTATTAAAGCCAATTTATGTTGGAACTCATTTTCCTTTTTAAAAAATTGAAGATAGAGCTTGTTCTCTCTTGATTCAGTAAATTGCAAGCTATCTTGAAGTGAGAAATAATTACTCTTGATTTTTACATTTTCGTTATTATAAATAAAGCCTATTTTGGGTGCTTGTTTATTTGCCATAGCTTCACGCTTTGATTTAGCAAAAACAATACTATACTGACCCGGAACCGATTGCTTATTAAAATTGAATGTAATTTGATTACCGATATTAAGTAAACTATCCTTTATCTGAAAAGCATCTCCTCTTTGAATTGAAATATAGGCATTTGTTGCAGGGATATTATTTATGAATAGTTCAATTGTATTTTGAGCTTGAATTTCTATGCTTAGTGCAATAAGAAGGAATAAGAGTGTCAATAGTTTATTCATCTGTTTTATATTTAATTTGTCCGATTTAATTAGACGTGTTACAGCTCTTTACATCCACTGGGGACTCTTCTAGAATAATTATGCCACTCCCAAAGGGATGGTGGCATAAAACACTAATTCCCCAAATAGCTTGATAAGCATACTTTATTTCGTTGTTTATTCACCAATCTCTTTATTGTCTTTTTTGTGTTTTAATTGCTTTGCGTTGAGAGGACTAATAACACTTCTCCCAAGTTTTTTTTCTAAATCTTTTCTGGCAATACCTGCGACCGAACCCCCTTTTTTTGCAACACTTTTATTTTCACTTAAAGATTTTGGTTTGTGTTCTTTTGATAATTCAGTAGTTGATGTCTCTGCTAACATGTTTAATACTAATTCTAAATTAGTCATGTTGTCTCGCAGGTTTTCTTTTTTTAAATCCTTGATTTCCTTATAATCTTTTGTTGTAATACCTGCCCATGCCTTTGTTATTTCATCAGTCAGAATTGCATATTCTAAACCTTTTTTAACACCACGTGATTCCCATTCGTCAGTTAACTCTTTTCTAACTTCAATACTTTTTAAGCGTTGATTAATCCAATTTTTAGAGTAGCCTTTCTTTAAATAGGTATCCATTGCTCTGTCAAAAGCTAATTCAGGGTCTTCTGTTTCTTCAATTCTTTCATAGCCAACTCTTGCTAACCATATTTTAAAAGGTTCTGCATTTGGTGATGGAATAGATTGAATTAATCTCAATAACTGTTCTGTATCCGCAATATCGGTCATTCTCATTTTCCCATCAGCAGCAGTCATTTTCAAACCGTGACAATTCGTCACGGTTTCATTTCCTTCCTTTATTAGCCTTTGTTTAAGTTTTCTCCAATATGCCTGTGGATTGATGCTATTAGTCAATAAACCAACAACATCAACAATAGAGAAATACCATTTTTCATTGTCAGTATTCCAATGAACCCGTACTCTCTTGTCTTGAAATAATTTTATTGCATTTTCTTTTGTCATAATTACTTTTCAAATAGTCAAATCAAAGATAATTAATCTTCTTTATCTAATACGCATCTCCCTTTTAAATTGAAAGGTAAACATTGGATTCAGGCAAATTCTTTATGAATAGTTCAACTGTATTTTGAGTAAGCATTTCAATGTTAACTGAAATAAGTAAGAATAAGAGCGCGAATGTTTTTTTCATGGTTAAACTTAATGTATTATATTAATATACAATAATATAGATTTTATTTTTCGTATTTTCAATAATTTTATGTTACACTATTTCTTAAAAAAATTCGGTTCCGCCCTAAAGAGCAAGCTCAACAGGGTAAACTGCGCGATATAAATTGTCAAATAGACAAATTGTCATTGGCCGCCAACAGGCGCCCAATCAGTCCTTAAGGCAGCGAACAGAGAAACCGTGCTCCTTGTCGTAGTAGTCACGGTACACAAAGTCGAGGCTATAGTACAAGCGCCGGTCCCACGCTGTGGAACTTGAGCCCTCACTCGATGACCACCAGTAACCGCCGTAGTCAAGGTAGTCGAATGACCCACTGCTGTCGCGGTAGCCTCCGGGGAGAGCGTTAAATCCACTGCTGTTTGTACCGTTACCATTGCTAATCCACCCGTTTGTAGATTTCATTTTTTTCCCTTCATCTGTTCCGCGATAGCCTGTGTCATCTGCTTCGCTTTGGCTCATGCCAAGTGCCATTTCCAATTGTTTCCACTCATCATCACTTGGCACATGCCATTTATCGGGGCAGATTCCTTGTGTGCTTTCCGATGTTGTATATTGCATCATTTCATCCCATTGATATAAACCACCATATATATCACAATCAGCCTCAGTATCATCATAACAATATTTTTCTATAGTGGCATTGTCTTGCATATCTTGGCTGGTATTAATTTGTGTACCAATGTTTAAGTTTTCTGCCATCCAGCATTGGTAGCCAATCTCGACAGTTTTATATGTTTTCCCGCCATAAATAAAAGATGCAATACTATCACATGGGGATAAATCAAAAGTTTTAAACGATCTGTCTTCTCCATAACCTGTTCCTGCTGAATTAATTGCATAGGCTTTAACATAATAAGTTGTTCCTTCATGCAGGTCGCTTAGATTTGAAACGTAAATTCCATTGCCAGTTCCATTGCTTGTTCTACTTAAACTAGTTGCTAAATCAAAATCCTGTTCTGTACTCCAACATATACCTCTTTGGGTTACCATCAATCCACCATCTGAAGTTACATTACCACCACTTATCGCAGCATAAAGGGTTATGTCTGTTATCTCTTTTGTGATAATTACGGGTTTCCCTGTTTGTAAAGTTGTGAAAGAAAGTTGACTTCCATATACAGTGCCTTGTGTATAAGTAAGATAAGGTCTGATATAATATTTTGTATTTGGAGTAAGCGATGTTAAATCGCTAAAAAAACTAGTCGCTTGGCTAATTGTTCCTTTTGCTGTTTTAAAATTTGCTATTGTTGGATTTTCAGTAAGACTCCAACAATGTCCGTGCTGGCTGATGATATTTCCTCCTAAATCTGTAATAGTAGTTGTTATTTTACTATCGAAATAACCAATATTATCAACAACCGATTGACCAATTTCTATTTTATTTCCGCCAACAGGATTCTCAGGTGTCTTCCGGCAGGAAAATACAAAAATTACAGAGGCAAATATTACAAAATGGATAGGTTTAACTTTCATTTTATTATCATTTAATCTTTAAGGCAGCGAACGCTTAATCCGGCATTT
>JAQIBR010000131.1 GCA_027858955.1 Bacteroidales bacterium | reverse complement strand
GCTCTAATTCGTTTGCCTGCTGCACGGAAAACATCTGGTTCGTAGTACTTTTTAAACTTTTTAAAAGTTGCTTTGGTAACGCCTTTTGGCATAAACTCTTCCCAAGATTGGTTGTCAACTAAATCGGTAAAATTGTTAATAGAAATTTTGGTTTCTTCATTGGTTACATCAGCACCGTAAATCAACAATGGCATACGAATAGAAATACCACGAAGGATTGAAACAGCGGTATCTCGCATTTTTTTCTGCTCTTTGTACCGTTCTAAAAGTTCATTGTCTTCGAGGCTAAGTTCTTTTTTCTTCTTATTTTGGGCTTGTTCTATTTGCTCATAATCTTCTTCTGTAAAACCTTGTTTGTTTACTTCTATGTCTTTGCTCTTGGGCATGGCTTTGGTGCTGCCAATCACTTTTTTGAGGCCATTGAATTCTTCTACTTCCACATCATCCAATTGCATCAATCGGTCTCTGTTGTATAGGTGTGAGTCCTCAAAACCATTGTTTACTACTCGCTCGATATAAACTTTCTTGAGTTGTTCGAGCATTCCATTCACATCATAATCCTTCATTCGCGAACCGTCAAATGCAATGATCGGGCAGAAGTTTAGAAACTCACCCATGATTTTGCGGTCTTTCCCTGTGGTCTTTCCTGCCTTAGCTGAAATCTTAGCTGTTTCAGCAATCACTTTCAGGGTGCGGTCTGGGGCAAAGTCGAACACAAAGCATACTTCCTTCACTTTACCGTTAATGGTAGCAGGTGTTTGCACTCTGAAAATGGTTTGCATGTAAGCAGAAGCCGAAGAGTTGTGTGAGCCTGAAAGCATAAAAACAGCAGTCCAAGCTTTGACAGAAACACCTGTGGTTAAACGACCACAAGAAAGGGTAATGGTGTATGTTTCATGCGGTTTATCACCAATGGCTTTTTCTACTTTTTTAAGGGCTTCTTCATTGGCTTCTTCTTCATCACCGTCACCCGCTACATTCACAATTTCAAATTGTCCAAAAACCGAGTGAGTTTTAAGCATTGAACTCAACGCTTTTGCCTCTTTCACGCCCGGAAGCATCCAAAGTGAGTGTCTGAAATTATCACGATATTCTTCAGTAGAATAGGGGTAATTACTTTCCGTATCTGTTTTACAAATTAAATTTAAGAATAAATGAACATCTTTTTCATGGAGAAAACTCCCTGTTTCGCTCACTCTAAAAAACTCTCTAAAATTAAAAGCTACTTCTTCGTCAATATAGCCATGTAAAAGTTTACCAAGATCATAAGTAAAAATATTTAGTTTTGGTAGTGAAGCATAAGGGTTTGGATCGCTAAAGTGAATTTTGTCCCAATCCGCTTTCGCTTTTTGTTCCATGACATAATCCCAAGTATAGATTTCTTCTTCTTTGTAATTGTCAAGTAGATTGAATGGTGTTCCCGACAGGTGTAGAAACTTTGTATTTTCTTGATTAAGTTCGTTGAGAACATTTGTTCCTAACTCTGTCTGAGTACCTTCATGTGCTTCATCCACGATAATAAGATCCCAAGTAGTACCGAAGATTTCATCATTTTTATTGAAGTTGCCACCTACCAATTCAGAGCCTCTAAGGTCTTGCATGGATGCAAAATAGATGTACTTTGTTTCATCACTCTTGCAAAGTTTTTCTAATGTATTAAATTGATTTCCTTGGTTTTTTGAACCATATGAATACTGAGGAGAATCGTAGAATATTTTTCCAAAGTCATCAAACCAACCCTTATCAACAACAGGACGGTGCGTTAAAATGAGTGTTCTAGTAAATTCATGTTCCTTGACCACTTGAAGCGCAGAGAGCGTTTTTCCAAAACGCATTTTTGCGAACCAAAGCATTTCGTTACCTTTCTTAAATTGCTTAATTGTTTTTTCAATCGCTTCCTTTTGTTCTGGTCTAAATACAATAGGATTTTGAGTTTCTGAAACATCACTGGCATGAAGTGAATCTTTACCTTCTTTGACTGCTGTGATTGCTTTTTTGATGGTTTCAAGGTCGGTTATGAACCACTCATTGGCTTTGTTTTTTGTATCGAAAACTTTTCTCTTAATTCCTGAGCGCATTAGAACACTATGAACTTCTGAATCGGAAAATGCTTTAATTATGCCCTTATCGGCATATATTGCCACTTCAGTATATAGTAAGTCATAAGCAATTCCCGCAGTTTGCGTGTATTGGTCAATACGCTTTTTGGCAGCTTTATTTAGTGCTTTGCTGTTTGGTTCAAGTCCCCAAATATTCTCATTATCAGAAGTTGCTATTCCAATTTTTAAACACCCTCTATGGGCACCATCGTTGATGCGAAAAACATAGATTAACTTTAGTTTTAATGATGATGTAAATTTCATTTTCCGCGCTTATTTAAAAGGTCAATGAATCTGATTTTTCTACCTGTCTTTCCTGTTTTTGAATCTTTATCTGACCAATCCTTGACTAAACAATAAATACCATTGTGTTTATTGATATTTCCTTTTTCGCAACCCTCGCAAAAAGTGTGTTTAGTTTCAGTTTCTCCAAAAAGATTCACGCTTGTTTGTGTTTTATGACCACAACTGCTTGGAATTACTCCTTTCAGACCATCCATTTGCCACACATTCCAAGAAATAATGTAGGCGATATATTGAATCGATTTCAGTAATGGCTCTTTGTCAAATTTAACGGTGTAATTTTCTATAAATGTGGCAAGCATAGCTTCTCGTGCAAGTAGTAAGCTATCCCCTTGCCATTCGAAAGCGTAAGTGTTTTTAAATGCAGTTTGTGCTGCCTTTAGCCATTCACCTGATGAATTGACATTTTCGTTTATCACTCTCAACTTTCTATCTAACATTCCAATTCGATTTTCAACGGGAATAAATTCACCTGTCGTACTATCATATCTGCTAGTTATATAGGGAGCCTCTCCACAAGCAATTTCTAGACGAGTGTCTCCTGCATAGCTTTTCCAAGTTTTGCCCTTGGGAAACGCAATTTTATTTGTGTTGACTTTCCAACTTTTGGTTCCGTCAGGTTTGATGGCTTCTTGATTGAAAACTCCTTCTTCTCCGAACCATGCATTGTCGATTAGATTATTTTGTGCGTTACAAATCCAAGATGGGGTGAATACTTCTGCCATTTCTTTAGATCTGGACTGTTGTAAAATCTTGTCTTTATGGCTTCTTGGCATTATAATATTGCCGTTTTTCCCTGTAATTAACTCTGGAAGGATATAAGAATCAGAATTGTATGAATCACCGAGATGTTCGTAGTTATTTGTAGCCCAAAAGATATTTTCTTGGGTTGTATGGTCACGCAGTAATATTTCGAGTACATCAGGGTACTGTGCAACTATTTCATTTTCTAATATGTCTATTCCTGTTCGCACTCGTTTAATTCTCTTTATTAGATTTTAAAAGTTCCTTTACATCAATTTCAAGGATTTTAGCAATCTCGAATAGAATTTCAAGTCTTGGTTGCTGTCTGTTTTGTACATAGCCGTTGACCATGTTATAACTTTTACCGAGCTTGTCAGCCAACCAAGTTTGCTTAATTCCTTTCTCTTCAAGTACTTCCTTTATTCGGTTCATGTCCGCATAAATTTAAGTCGCTAAAATAGCCCAAAATTTTCGTTTATCTCATTTTTCAATATACTTTTCGTTCGTTTCCTTGCTAGTCTATTCGAGCGGGGGCAAAAAGATAGGCTCTTTTGGTTTTTTGCGTTGAGATTGTGGGTTGGCAAAAACCAAATGTGCCTATTTGCGCGTTGGCTTTTTTCGCATGTTGCACAACTAGCTTATATGTGTACAAAACCTACATAATATATCCCAAATCGGGTGGATATGTGCATGTTTTGCACTTAATAGTATATTTCATTTTTAGATTCATCTGCGGTTTATGGCCATAGAATGGACGTCTATTTTTATTGGTATAAAATGTTGATGTTAAAGATAGCGTAATTTTATTATATACCCCAAAGATAGTTTTGGAAGCACTGAAACAGTAGAGAAGTGCCAGAAGAAATTCAGCCCAAACCTTATTTATGAATGAATGCACGGTCTTGCGCAAGGGGCGGAGTGTGTATAAATTGTTATCATCTTGTTAAAAAATGCTAAAATCGCTCCTTCAAAAACGAACACTTTTTAGAGATGCATATCTTCCACTTTTAGCTATGTGATTGAGTTCACATAAACAAAAAAGGCTAAGCCCATCTTCTTGAGCAATCGCTTTTTTAAAAACATGTATGTAACGCAAATGTAACTTCCCTGTCTACTATTCAGAAGGCAATTCTTGAAAACAGTACAGAAAGATTTAAAGTTTACAAAAAAAGAGAAAGTTTGTCAGGTATATGTCGGGTAAAAGAGCTTGTACTTTCGCTTTATCTCGACCTAATTTTGCGACGAAAAAGAATGAAAAATCCTGAAGCAAAGATTAAATAAAAATAAATGGAAATGAATCTGGCAACGAGGCCTCTTCTTTCTCACAAATGAAATCAATAAGAATTATGATTAAAATAAATAATCTTCACAAATCCTATGTAACAGGGAGCAATTCGCTCCACGTACTCAAGGGAATCGATCTGGAAATTAAGCAAGGCGAATTTATTTCTGTTATGGGTTCCTCTGGTTCTGGGAAATCGACTTTACTTAACATCCTTGGTATTTTAGACAATTACGATGATGGTTCTTATTATTTAGATGGGGCTCTGGTAAAAGACATGTCTGAAAAAAAAGCGGCCAAACTCAGAAATGATCTTGTTGGCTTTGTTTTTCAATCCTTCAATTTGATCTCCTTTAAAAATGCCATGGAAAATGTGGCTCTTCCCTTATATTATCAAGGAGTGCCGCGCAAAAAAAGAAATAAAATTGCCTTAGAATACCTCGATAAAATGGGACTTCTGGAATGGGCAGAGCATATGCCTAACGAATTATCGGGAGGACAAAAGCAACGTGTTGCCATAGCCCGTTCATTAATTTCGAAACCCAAAATTATTTTTGCCGATGAACCAACTGGCGCCCTAGACACAACCACCTCTTACGAAGTAATGGAAATCTTAAAAGAAATCAATGCGGAAGGAATCACGGTAATTCTGGTAACTCACGAGCACGATATTGCGGCAATGACTCACAAGATAATCCGTTTGAATGACGGAATTATTGCAGAAACCATCAAAAACGGTGATCTTAAAAATTGGAAACATCAGTACTCTAAAAAACTTCAAACAGCATAAATAATAGTAGTAAAGACGAAGCATGCTTCGTCTCAACACTTCGAAATATAAAAGCAGAAAAAATGTTTGATATCGATAAATGGCAAGAGATTTTAGCCACCATTAAAAAGAATAAGATGAGGACTTTCCTTACCGGCTTTAGTGTAGCCTGGGGAATTTTCATGCTGATGATTTTATTGGGTTCAGGCAATGGCTTAAAAAATGGCGTTTCCGAAAATTTTATGCGAGATGCATTAAATGCAATGTGGTTTTGGAGTGGAGAAACCAGCATTCCCTATAAAGGGATGAAAGAAGGAAGAGAAATTAGACTTAATAACAATGATTTTGATAAAATTAAAGACCTTTCTAGTACAGGATATTTAACAGGGAGATATTATATTAGGGGCAACACATTTTCGTATGGAAGTGAATACGGCAATTATACTGCCATTACCTGTCACCCCGAATTAAAAGAAATAGAATCGTTAGAGATAACAAAAGGGAGATTTATTAACGAAATAGATATTAAAGAAACACGGAAAACGGTTGTTTTAGGAAAAGATATTTACGATGCACTTTTCAAAGATAAAGAGGCGATTGGCGAGTATGTACGGATAAACAAAATTCCGTTTAAAGTAATTGGAATTTGCAAAGAAAGTGGAGGCACGAGACATCGTAACGCATATATTCCCATTTCAACAGGACAAAAAGTCTTCAATGGGTCCAACCGCATCCATAGTTTTGCCTTAACCATCGATGCCACAACTATAGAAGAGAGTAATGCTATTGAAACTGAGGTTCGCGAACTATTGGGTCGCAATCATAAATTCGATGCTACTGATAGATCGGCATTGGGTTCCTACAATAAATTGGAAGATGTTTTGGAAACGATGAAAATTTTTCAGGCAATCAATATTTTTATCTGGATTATAGGCATAGGAACTTTAATTGCGGGAGTTGTCGGAGTAAGTAATATCATGCTCATAGTTGTAAAAGAGCGCACCAAAGAAATTGGAATTAGGAAAGCAATTGGAGCTAGTCCAAGATCTGTAATCGGTCTGGTTTTGCTCGAATCTATTTTAATTACCACAATTGCAGGCTATATTGGATTGGTGCTGGGGGCAGGATTAATGGAAGGCGTTAATTTTATTGTGGAGCAACAATTTGCGGCATCAGCAGCTACAAATAGTGGAAATGGCGAAACGCTTTTCCGTAATCCAACTGTTGATTTAAATATCGCGATAGCA
>JAQIBR010000171.1 GCA_027858955.1 Bacteroidales bacterium | reverse complement strand
CCAAAATTGGCCGACGCAATTGTGAATCAAAAGGTGCTTAAAGGTGCTGAAAAAGAAATTGCTTTTATTGAGAAGAACAATATTCAGGCCTTGTTTTTTACTGATAAAAATTTTCCGTTGCGATTAAAGCAGGCAATGGATGGGCCTGTAATGCTCTATTTTAAAGGAAATGCAAATCTAAATCAGTCAAAAATTCTTTCTGTAGTCGGAACACGAAAAGTAACCGAATATGGTAAAATTATCTGTGATCAGATCATCGAAGGTTTTAAAAATGAAGATATGCTTATTGTCAGCGGCCTAGCTTATGGCGTTGATACACAAGCGCATAAATCGAGTTTGGAACATAGTTTAAATACTGTGGGCGTTTTGGCACATGGGTTGGATCGTATCTATCCCGGAATAAATAGGGAATTGGCAAAGCGTATGTTAGATCAAGGCGGATTGCTTACTGATTTTATAAGCGGAACAAATCCTGACGCGCCTAATTTCCCAAAGCGAAACAGAATAATTGCAGGTTTGGCAGATGCCACTTTGGTTATTGAATCGGCCACAAAAGGAGGCTCATTGATTACGGCTGATATTGCAAATAGCTATAATCGCGATGTATTTGCAGTGCCGGGTCGACCTAAGGATAAATATTCAAGAGGAGCAAATTTTTTAATTCGGACTAATCGTGCAGCATTAGTTGAATCGGCCGATGATATCAGGTATATTATGGGTTGGGATAGTCCAAAAAAAGAGAAGCCAATTCAACAGAAGCTTTTCATAGAATTAAAACCCGAAGAAGAATTGTTGATGAAAATAATTCGTGAAGAAAAAGAATCAACTATTGATTTAATTGCTCTTAAAGCGCAAATGCCAATGAGCAAAGTTTCAGCTACTTTGTTAAATCTGGAATTTGAAGGTTTGGTGCGCTGTTTGCCTGGGAAAGTTTTTAAATTGATTTAGAAATTGAGAATCGTTGTTAAGAGTATTAAATTTGCCACAAATGCACGAATAAAATTCGAATATCAATTTGTGATTTATTCGTGAATCCGTGGCTATTCTAAAACTACAAATCGAATAGCAAGATGACTTATACAAATTAGTTCATCAGCATTCAGAAGAAAATTCGGGAATTTGGTAAAGCTTCCGCATGAGCATATTTGCAAATTAGGCTATTTCCATGCTTTTACTATCAATCCAGTTCCGGTTTTATGCTTTAAACGAACATCCATATAATTCAAAATCAGCGCAAAAGGAAATGTAATTAAATAATAAAATGGCAATATCACAAAAAATATTTTCGATGCATTAAGAAGTAAAATAGGATATTTCATAGATATTTTCCAAGATATTTTTCCTTGCCATCCATAGGAATAATAAGCTTCAGATTTGGAGAATCCTGCTTCTTTAAGCTTGTTTTTTATCCCCGGAATTCCATAGCCATCTCTAACATGTTCATCAATAAAAGAACTTGCATCATTATGATCGTGATCATGATGATGAACATCGGAACCGCCTTGATCTGAGGGAGTGGAAATTAAAAGCATTCCACCTTTTTTCATGCTTTTATGGAAATTCTTAAACACTAATACATCTTCTTCAATATGCTCCATCACATCTACTGATAAAACAAAATCGTAAGTTTCAGTCTCTATAAATTTAGTTAGATCAGCGATAGCAAAAGAAGCATTTTTTTGTCCGATTTTTCCGAAAAAATTATTGCAATCGTCCACTTGTTCTGATTTTACATCAACTCCTTTAATTTGGAAATTTGGATTTCGTTTTGACATAAAATAAGAATACTGACCAAAACCCATTCCTGCGTCTAAAATATTAGCGGTAGATTTATTTTGTGCCCAAAAATTAAAAGCACGTTTAACATGCCACGTACGTAAAAGTAAAAGATCGAGCAGGAGATAAAATAATTTGCGAAGTTGTGGAGATGAGTTGAAAAAATTTCCCAATCGGAGTTTAATCGGATCGTATTGCATAATCTTAATCTTTTTTCAGAATGCGTTCAATATTTTGTAGATAATCCAAAGAGTCGTCTTCGAAAAAGCGAAGCGTGGGTATAATTCGCAACTGATTACGAACACGTTGCCCTAAAATATAACGAACTTCTTTGCTGTGTTTGTTTAAGTTGGCAATTACTTTGGCGTGATCATCTGCGGCAAGTAAACTTACATACACCTTAGCAAAAGCAAGATCTGAAGTAACCGAAACTTTAGTTACCGTAAGCATAGCGCCCAATCCAAGGTTACTCATGTCTTTCTGCAAGATATCGCCCATATCCTTTTGCAAAAGGCGACTAATTTTTTGTTGGCGTTGACTTTCCATGGCGCGAAATTACAAAATTAAAAAGCTTATAGAGCG
>JAQIBR010000157.1 GCA_027858955.1 Bacteroidales bacterium | reverse complement strand
CTGATTGCAATGCGCGAGGAAGCCGCACTTGGAGGTGGCGAAAAACGTATTGCCTCTCAGCACAAAAAGGGAAAATATACTGCTCGTGAACGCATCAATATGTTACTCGACGAAGGTAGTTTTGAAGAGTATGATATGTTTGTAACCCACCGGAGTACAAATTTCGGTATGGAAAGGGAGCATTTTCTTGGCGATGGTGTAGTTACTGGTCACGGAACTATCGATGGTAGAGTTGTTTATCTTTATTCCCAGGATTTCACAGTATTTGGTGGTTCTTTATCAGAGTCTTATGCCAAGAAAATTTGCAAAATAATGGATCAAGCTATGTTGGTAGGAGCTCCTCTTATAGGGATAAACGATAGCGGAGGAGCTCGTATTCAGGAAGGTGTAAATAGTTTGGCCGGTTATGCTGAAATTTTCCAACGTAATATTATGGCAAGTGGTGTCATTCCTCAGATATCTGCTATTTTTGGACCTTGTGCAGGAGGTGCAGTTTACTCTCCAGCTTTGACTGATTTTGTGATAATGAGTAATCTAACAAGTAATATGTTTGTCACGGGTCCTAAAGTAACCAAAATGGTTACAGGTGAGGATATCACAACTGAAGACCTGGGTGGTGCAAATGTTCACTCATCGAAATCTGGCGTTTCGCACTTTAGAGCAGACGATGAAGATGAAGGTATCATGATTATCAGAAAAATGATTGAATACTTACCTCAGAATAATTTGGAGGATCCTATTCAAACTGTTTGTGATGACCCAATTGATAGAGTATTAGAACAATTGAACGAGGTAATACCTGAAAATTCAAATCAACCTTACGATATGAATGAGGTGATTTATAGTTTAGTCGATAATCAGGAATTTTTAGAATCGCAACGAAGATGGGCAAAAAACATCATTACAGGATTTGCTAAGTTAAATGGAATGCCTACAGGTATTGTTGCTAATCAACCAAATTATTTAGCTGGTGTTTTAGATATTAATGCTTCAAGGAAAGCTGCTCGTTTTGTACGTTTTTGCGATGCTTTTAATATCCCAATTCTTACTTTAGTTGATGTTCCGGGATTTCTTCCAGGCAGTGTTCAAGAGCATAGTGGTATTATTTCTCATGGAGCAAAATTACTTTTTGCCTATGGCGAAGCTACTGTGCCCAAAGTCACCGTTACTTTGCGTAAATCCTACGGCGGGGCACACGATGTAATGAGTTCTAAACAATTGCGTGGTGACATAAACTATGCATGGCCTACTGCTGAAATTGCTGTTATGGGTGCAATGGGTGCAGTTGAGGTTTTAGAAGGAAAGAAACTTGCTTCTATGTCTCAAGAAGAAGCATTAAAATATGTATCAGAAAAAGAAAAGGAATACACCGATTTATTTGCTAATCCATATGAAGCTGCGCGTTATGGCTATATTGATGATGTGATTGAACCAAGAAACACGCGTTTTAGAATCATCCGTGCATTTCGCACACTTGCTACCAAAAAACAAAGTAATCCACCTAAAAAGCATGGAAATATTCCATTATAAATTCGAATAGTATGAGTTTATCAATTTTATTAATTAATTGGAATTTTGCAATTAGCCTAAGTGTAATAGGGTATTTGATTGTTTTGTCTGCCTTGTTGTTTTTATTCTTAATCTATTTGCTAATTCCCAGAGTAATTCAATTTGTTACGAAACAATATTTAAGGAAGAAAGCCGATACGGGAGATGAGGAATTCAGCGAATTGCCTGTTACTGGTGAAGTAAGTGCTGCAATTTCTGCGGCCTTATATCTATTTCTAAATGAACAACACGATGCCGAGAGTGGCAAAATTACAATTAAGGAGGTATCGAGAAAATACTCACCTTGGAGTTCGAAAATATATGGGATGCGACAACCATTAACTAAATAACCTTTTGTAAACATGAAAAAATTTAGGTTCAGTATACACGGCAATAAATATAATGTCGAAATAAAGAAAGTAGAAGGAAATATTGCAAAAGTAGAGGTAAATGGCACTTATTATAAAGTTGAATTAGAACAGGAAGTCAGAACTGCAAAAACACCTCAATTAGTTCGATCATCGGTTAGAACAGATAAAGTGTTGTCAAAAGTAGAGTCTGGAACGTTCAAAATAAACTGTCCTTTGCCAGGAACGATTATGTCGGTTATGGTAACCGAAGGAGCTGAGGTAAATAAAGGAGATACTCTTCTTATTTATGAAGCAATGAAGATGGAAAATAAAGTACTCGCTGAGAGAAAAGGAGTGGTAAAGAATATTCGGGTTAAACCTGGAGATAATATTTTACAAGACGAACTTTTACTCGAAATTCATTGATATGCAGTTTAGAAAATTACTAACGATTATAGGCGCAATTGCAATCATTGGGCTAGCTTCAACTTTTTTTTCTTTTAATACTGAAACTAAGAACAATGAACCAAGTGTTCAGAAAGTTGAGCAAGTTGCAGAAGGAACTAGTTCCGGTATTTTTGATGTTGCATTTGATGGCGTTTCAAAATTTATTGGTTATTCGGGGTTTAAGCATGTAACAATAGGCCATATAGTGATGATTCTGATTGGTCTGGGATTTATCTTTATGGCCATTCGCTACGATTACGAACCTCTTTTACTTGTCCCGATAGGGTTTGGGGTTCTGATTGGAAATATTCCATTTGATGAAATGGCAGGATTAAAATTAGGAATATACGAAGATGGAAGTGTTCTTAACTATCTATACTATGGAGTAAAATATGGTGTATATCCTCCTTTAATATTTTTAGGAATAGGTGCAATGACCGATTTTTCATCTCTGATTTCAAATCCAAAATTAATGCTTTTGGGAGCAGCAGCGCAAATTGGAATTTTCCTCACATTTATGGGCGCTTTGGTTTTAGGTTTTTCTCCTCCAGAGGCTGGTGCTATTGGAATTATTGGTGGCGCCGATGGCCCAACCGCCATTTTCCTGTCATCAAAATTGGCTAACGGTGTAAATATGTTCGAAGGAAAACAAGTGTTGAACCTTATAGGTCCAATAGCTATTGCTGCCTATTCTTATATGGCTTTGGTGCCAGTGATTCAACCTCCAATAATGCGATTGTTAACGAACAAAAAAGAACGTGTAATTAGAATGAAACCACCAAGAATGGTTCCTAAAGTTGAAAAGATTATGTTCCCTATAATTGGCTTTTTGCTTACTGGTTTTATTTCTCCTAGTTCCATTCCGCTTCTGGGAATGTTATTCTTTGGAAACTTATTGAAAGAGAGTGGTTATACCAAACGATTAGCTGATACAGCTCGAAACTCTCTAATTGATATTGTAACAATTTTACTTGGAGTAACAGTAGGAGCAAGCACCCAAGCAACCGTTTTCTTGAAAGACACCTCATTAATGATTTTTGGTTTGGGTGCCGTATCTTTTATTATTGCTACCTCAGGAGGAATAATGTTTGCTAAAGTGATGAATCTTTTCCTTTCAAAAGAAAATAAAATAAATCCATTGGTTGGAGCTGCTGGTGTTTCAGCTGTTCCCGATAGTGCTCGAGTTGTTCAGATGGAGGGTTTAAAATATGACCCTTCAAATCATTTGTTGATGCATGCAATGGCTCCAAATGTTAGTGGTGTAATAGGAAGTGCTGTTGCTGCCGGTATCTTGCTGAGCTTTTTGTCTTAAAAAGCGAGAGCTTTGCAAAACTCATTTTTTGACCCAACTCTTCGTTAAAATCTTCTTCAAAATCCTCATTTACGGAAGTAAACTGCGGTTTTTCATCTGATTTTGCCTCAATTTGAATCAAAATCTATCTTCTTGCAAAGCTCTCAAAGCATAAAAAAAGAAGCCGTCTCAAATTAGGTTTTGAGACGGCTTCTTTAATTTTGTTTATTATACCAATTGTAGTTCAAAATGCCGCATAGCAAATTTTGAATTTACAATGGTTAATGCCGATAGATCAACAAAACCGCAAATTGAACGAAGTGAAAATATGCGGCATTTAGTTGA
>JAQIBR010000115.1 GCA_027858955.1 Bacteroidales bacterium | reverse complement strand
AGCGATAAAATAGGATTGGTAGGATCAAATGGAACAGGAAAGTCAACGATACTTAAGTTGTTGGCTAATGAGATGGGTTTAGATGGAGGTGAGATAGTAATTCCAAATGGAAAAACTGTGGGTTATCTGCCGCAAGAGCTAAAAAACGAAAGCTCACTAAGCATATATAAAGAAACACAAAAAGCTTTTAATCAAATTAATACGCTTGAAAGAAAGATTGAGCAACTAAATCGTGATTTAATTAGAAGAACCGATTTTGAAAGCGATGAGTACATGAATCTGGCAAACGAACTAAGTATATCAACAGAAAGATATCAATTGTTGGGTGGTCAAAATCGTGATGCTGATTTAGAAAAAGTATTGTTAGGGCTTGGCTTTACAGCCGATGATTTTTCACGCTCGCTTTCCGAATTCAGCGGTGGCTGGAGAATGCGAGTTGAGATTGCCAAAATATTACTTCAAAAACCTGATTTACTTTTACTGGATGAGCCTGTAAATCACTTAGATATTGAGTCTATCGAATGGCTTGAACAATTTTTAAAGAATTATTTTGGCGCAGTAATATTGGTTGCTCACGACAGAGTTTTTCTAGATTCGGTTACAAGTCGTACCATTGAAATAAGCAAGAAGCGTATCTACGACTACAAAATGGCTTACAGCGATTACGTTTTAGAGCGCGAAGAACGATTACAATTAGAACAAGCAGCTTATACCAATCAGCAGAAGCAGATACAAGAAATTGAGCAATTTGTTGAGCGTTTTAGATATCAGGCAACCAAAGCAAAGCAGGTTCAATCAAGAGTGAAAATGCTCGATAAAATGGATCGAGTTGAAGTGGATTCTATCGAAAGATCATCTATTAAATTTCGTTTTCAGGATGCCCCATCTTCTGGGAAAATTGTTGTGGAAACGCAAGAATTAAATAAACAATTCGGTGATAACCTTGTTTTGAGCAAGCTCGATTTTGTTTTGCTTAAAGGAGAAAAGATTGCTTTTGTAGGAAAAAACGGAATGGGTAAATCTACTTTGGCTAAAATCATTGTTGGCGAACAAGATTTTGAAGGTGAAGTCAAAATTGGCTATAATGTTAAGTTGGGCTATTATGCTCAAAATCAGGCTGAATATCTCGATATGAGCAAAACGGTTTTTGAAACCATCGATGATGTAGCTACCGGCGATTTGCGTAAGAAAGTTCGAGATATATTGGGCGCTTTTCTTTTTAGTGGAGAAACTATCGATAAAAAAGTGAGTGTACTTAGTGGCGGAGAAAAATCACGCTTAGCTTTAGCAAAACTATTGTTAGTGCCATACAACCTGCTAGTGCTTGATGAACCTACGAACCATTTGGATATTCAATCAAAAGGCATTCTTAAAAATGCTTTATTGCGATTTAACGGAAGTTTAATTATTGTGTCGCACGACCGTGATTTTCTGCAAGGCTTAACGGATAAGGTAGTCGAATTTAAAAAGGCAGAAACGAAAGAACATATAGGTGATATTCGGAATTTTCTGGATAAACGAAAAATTGAAACCCTTCAGCAGTTAGAAAAATCTGGTAAAGATCAAAAAAACGGCGAAAAAGGAAAGGTTGTTTCAGAGAATAAGCAAGCCTATCTTAACAAAAAGGAGAGTGATAAGGAAATTCGAAAGGTTGAAAACCAGCAGGATAAAATCGAGAAAGAGATCGCCAAAATGGAAAAAGAAATAAAAATATTAGATGCTCAATTAGCTGATCCTGAAAAGTATAAAGAAGTGATTAATGATATCGGTTTTTTTGATAGTTATCAGAAATTAAAAACCAATTTAGAAAGTCGTTTAAATGATTGGGAGCGTATTAGTTTGGAGTTGGAAAAGAAACGTTAATTATTGCGATTCATTAAGCTATCAGCTAGTTTAATTAGGATGCTCTTTTTAACTTTGTCTAAGTTAATCTTTTCCAATGTTTTCATCGCTCTATCGTAATAGCAATCCATCAAGTGATGTGTTTCGGCCTCAATATTTAATTCTTGAAAAATTTCTAAAACGCGCTTAACTTTATTGTCATTTTCTTCTTGAATGTTAAACAATTGTTTAAGTTCCTTCTGCTGCTCTGGTGACCCTAGCTCAAGAGCTTTTATATATAAAAATGTTTTTTTGTTGGTTCTAATATCGCCGCCATTTTTCTTCCCAAACACCTCTTCATCGCCAAAAACATCCAGTAAATCATCTTGTAGTTGAAAAGCCATTCCAACACTTTCACCTAAATCGTAGATTAGCTGAACATTTTTTTCAGATGTCCTTGCAATGAGAGCTCCAACCTGCATGCTGCCACCTAATAAAACGGCAGTTTTCAGATGAATCATTTTCAGGTATTCATCAAGAGTAACATTATTGTTGGTTTCAAAGTTCAAATCATATTGCTGACCTTCACAAACTTCTCTACCCACCCTATTAAATACCGTAAAAATATCGAAAAGCAAATCTTTGGGCGATGCCAAAATAAAATCATATGCCATAACCATCATTGTATCGCCAGATAGAATTGCCGTGTTGGAATCCCATTTTTTGTAAACAGTTGGAAGTCCTCTTCTTATTGGAGCATTATCCATAATATCATCGTGTAAAAGTGTGAAATTGTGAAATGTTTCCAGCCCAAGTGCAGGATAAATTGCCTGTTGAATATCGCCATCAAAAATATCGCAAGTGAGCATAGTTAGCATAGGACGTAAACGTTTTCCTCCTATTGCAAGCGTATATATTATAGGATCATATAATTCCCTCGGTTTGCGCTGAATAATTTCTTTTTCAATGGCCGATTGAATTAGTTTTTGATACTCTTCGATGGTGTGCATAGTAGATAATTAAGGATGCAAAAGTAATCAAAGCTTTTGGATA
>JAQIBR010000050.1 GCA_027858955.1 Bacteroidales bacterium | reverse complement strand
ATGTTTACTACGGCCAAAGTATAGCCGCCGATCATGGCCATTACTGCAGCCATAATTCCAAGAGGAACTGTATACGATTTACGAGTAAGAACGCCAAAAGATAAAATAAGCCAAGATGCTGATGCAAACCAAGTTACAGCAAATACAACAGCATACATGCCTTTCCATAAATCGTTGTAAGTTGTTGTTTGATATTTAGAAATAATTGCTACTCCGTTCACGTAGCTTAATACATAAGCCATACCTGCAATAAACAAGAAAATCAATACCTTTCTGTTAACCTTTCCGATATACATTATGCCAAACCATAATATGGTTGCAATTATAAATACCGGCATAGTTGCAGCGGGTAAATCAATACTTTTTGCTGGGATGGTGGGAAAAAAGCCGGCTAACATTTGTAATGCAGCTGCAATTTTACCATAACGCCAAGCCCATTCTTGCTTTGTTACGAAGCCATAAAGTACGGCTGCCCATAAACCGCTTGCACCAATACCCAACCAACCTAACATTGAGGATGTGATCATAACAGCTATAGCTTCATCCGGTCTGGAAATTTCCGCTGTTAGTTTTCCGTTAACGACAGTCATATAGCTGTCAGCCAATAAATAAAACAAAAGCAATCCCGTAAAAAATCCAATAATAGAGACTGCGACTCCTAAATAATTTATTTTTTTCATATAAAAAATGTGTTTAGCTAGTTAATATTAACTAACTTGATTAATAAAAAAAGAATGTATATTTAATTAAAATAATTTTCCAAAGAACTTTTACTTGATGTCATCTGTACTGTACTTGAAAATAATAAATTGCATTTCATTATAACACTTATTTTTGTTGGAATTCTCTTAATCCCAAAATATTTCTTATTTAATATTGTTATTTAGTTAACATTAACTAACAGCAAATATACAATAAAACATATTGAATTACAAAATATTTTTTATTGAATGTAAGTTGTTGATTAAGTATATCGAAATAAGACGCGAAATTGCTAAAATTGATAATAAAATGTTAAAATAAATTAACGACTTAATGAATTAGAATCGCGTGATGTTAAGTCACTTTGCAAAGCGGCGTTTCCATCCATAATTTGTAGAACCTTGGCATTGTACTTGTCTAAAAATTACTCTGCTATTGCTTTGAAATAGTATTAGAATGCAAGCGGAAATAGATTCAAATAGCGATTTCTTAGCAAAGAAATTATTGGTTAAAAAAAAAGCTGCCGATAAATCGACAGCCTTTCTCAATTAACTAAAAAACGCTTTTCGGAGCTTTTATTTGTTAGGTTTATTAAATAATACACCTACGGCAAAAGTAAATGCCATATTTTTTTTGTAGTCTAAATCATAATCTGCAGCATCAGTTCCATAAGTATTCCAAGTTTCCCAATTAGTAAAAGCTACAGTAGCCCTTGCTTCTGCAAATACTTTAACAGGACCTACAGGCACTTGTGCTCCTAATGAAAACTGTCCCCCAAAATCAAAACGATTAAAATCATCCATTTCTGTATCAAAGAATTCATCGTTTGCAATGCTAGAAACGCCTAATGCTGTTGCGGCTCCGGATTCTCCATAAGCTGTTACAAGTGCAGTATTTTCTCTGTATTTGATTTCTTGCGCATTTAGTAAATAGCCAATATGTGGTCCAATTGCAAAATAAGCTGGCCCAAATTTAAATTTAGCCATGAGAGGTAATTCAAAATAGTTTAAATTGGTTTGACCATGTCCTGATGTTCCATGATTAGTTTCATTGGCATACATATCATAGGCAGACCCTTTTTGTGAAAAGTTTAGTTCTGCATGTAAGTCCAATTTAGGTTTGATAGCTTTTTCAAAAACCAAACCAATATTAATTCCATCGGTCAGCTTTCCTTCAACTCCCCTCGCATCTAAATAATCAGAAAAATTATCATCAATGCGCAAACCTGACATGTTGTAACCAAAACGGAGACCAACAGTTTGTGCGCTTAATCCTAAACCAAGGAATAAAGTAAAAGCAATAAGTACTAGTTTTTTCATAATATTTTTAGTTTTTAAATGTTAATTCGCATCAAAATTATAAATACAATTCGTTAATACAAGTGGTTGATAGGTTAGTGTCACTTGCTTTTGGCTCTATAAACTACTTTATAACAAAGAGATATAGAAAGTAAGTAAGTGCATACATACTTGATAATCTTGATTTTAGGAATCTTTTGATTGGAGGCTTTAGGCTACTAATATTTTTTTAAAAAATGGCTTAATTTAGGCGGGTTCTAAATAAGAAATTAGTGATTTTTGGATAGGAAAGGGATGATTCTTTTAAATTTGAGACAGTGCTAGCTAATAGAAATTATTTTGAATAGTGATTTAAAAATGTCGTTTCCTTTTGTTTTTAGCGAATAAACTTGATTGCTAAGCTGCCAATTTTTAATAACCATTCGAAACGATCCCATAAAGATAATTGCTAAGTCATTGGCATCAATATCGTTTCTTATTTCTTCACTATTTTGTCCTTTCTCGATTATCAGCTTGAAGTATTCATTATTTTGTTTAATCAATTGACCTATTTTATTAGATAAGGCTTGTCGGTTCTTAAATATTTCATCAGAAAAGATAACGGATGTAAGATAAGGTTTGTCACAAAATCTATCAACCATATAACCCAGGATATTTTTAAGCATGTCTACAGCTGTCGAGTCGCTTTTAAGAATGGATTGTGATGTCATTTCTAAATCTAACCTAAAATCATCCAGAATGGTAGAAATGATTTCATCTTTACTTTTGAAATGGCGATAAATAGCAGCTTCGGTAAGGCCAATGGAATTAGATATATTTTTAATAGTCATTCCCTGAATACCTTGCGTGTGAATGAGCTTAATGGATTCTTCAATAATTTGATTTTGTCTTATACTATGCATTTTGGGAGATTGTATTTAAATCGAGTATTGCATTTAATCTTTTAGTGAATGCAAAGGTACAAAATACTCTTTATTCTAAACTGATTTTGTGCTTTTAGCCTAATGTTCATAAAAGAAACCTTTGGATTTGTAATTGATTAATTATGTTTTCTTTGAAGGATTACTGTCTTTCTTTTGAAGTTTCTTCCCGTGAAGAAGAGGGATTTTCATTTTTAAAGCCAAAGCATTATCCACTGGGCAAGCATCAACGCATTTTAGGCATGTTTGGCAATCGATATCTTTTACAAACTTTTTATTTGCAACATCAATATTCATTGGACAGACTTTAGAACATATCCTGCAATTGATACAGGCGTCTTCGTTTCTTGATATCCTCGTTGGGCTTAACTTACTCACTAAACCCAGAAAAGCACCTACCGGACAAATATATTTACACCAAGATATTTCTATTAAAAGGCCTAATATGAGCATAGTTATTACGACATATAGCACACTCATTATTCCTCGCTCACCTTCACTTTTAATGGAAGCAATACCTAAGAAAATGGATTGAAGTATCCACAAGAAAAAAGCATATCTAAAGTATCTGGAGTAGCGATCAATTTTATTTAAAACGGATTTGTTTTTTTTTACCCATTTTTTGTATGGATTGTTAATAGGTCTCATTACTGATAAGTTTCCAATTTTTTTACCTAATTCCCTGATTAAGTCAAAAAGTGTTCCCATCGGGCAAATCCAACCACAAAATACAGTACGTAAAAATAATGTAATAAAAAGAATTGATGCAAGAACTATCAACATAAAATATTTGTTGGGAGCAAAATTGAGAATTGCATAAACGCTAAGTAATAAAACCAGTCCTTTAATGATTCTCCTAAAGATCTTAAAATTCATTTTAGTTTAATAGTTTTATAGCAAACGAGATATGTTGCATTATTTAAAATCATAAGTGCTTTATAATTATAGTTTAAACCTAAAAGAAGAAGTTCAAATTTATATTGGTTCGCTTCTTGAGCCTAAGAGTTGTAATAATTAAAATATGGAAAGTTTTATTGACTAGGTGTGTATAACGATTATTCAATTGATTTCTAAAATTTACTTTTCTAAGGTTTGAATAATTGCAGTAAACAAGATTCTTCCTTTTTCTACCAAATCGAATTTATGTCCTCCAAACTTCCATTTGCGAACTAAATGCCGAAGGGATCCAAAAAATAAGAGAGAGAATGTTTCTATATCAGTATCTTCCGAGATTTGCTTGGTTTGTATTAGATTCGCTAATAAGTCTTTTACTATCTGCTCGTTCAATTGCTGTATATCCATCACCTTTTCAGCTAATTCGGCTTCGTTTTGAAAGATTTCTTCCGAAAAAATGACAGAAATCAAACTTGGATTTTTTACAAAACGATTCAAAATATTCTCATAAAAAAGTTGCATTTTATCAAATGGATTTGCTGTATTTTGCGAAATTAAGTAGGCGTTTTGACTGATATTTTCCCTGAAACCATTCAATATAGTGCATAAAATATCTAATTTGCTGTCGAAATGTCTATAAATAGCCGGTTCGGAAGTATGTATAGCCTTAGCAATATTTTTTATGGTCAAACCCTGTATACCTTTTTCATCAATAATCAGGATTGCTTTTTCAATTATTTCTTCTTGTCTTGGGGATAACATAATTTATGAATTAGTTAGTATTCGCTAGCAAAGGAAGCGCTTATTTTTTTTTCGACCAATTTTATTGAAAGAAAAAACATTGTAGAGGTCATATATAAATGTTTAATTAGAAATTGTCTATCTTAGAAAATTCTGTGCCTTTTTGTGCCTTATTGGTGTTTTTGTGCTTCTGTGGCGAAAAAAAATAGACCACTCCCGAAGGGATGCCTTTGGCGCAAAACACCAATGCACTAAATTGCACCAAAGAAAGCAAAATGAAAACTGCTGTAAAAAGTCCAATCAAAATTTTAGACAGTTATTAGCCTTTAATCTTTTAAAATAGCCACAGCCGGAAAAGCTGTGGCTATAATAAACGTGTTTATAATGCTAAAGATCCCCTAGAAATTATATTTTATTTTAGCATAGATCATTGAGTTGTCTTTGTATTGACCGAAACGTCCAGCTTCATCACCAACGAAAATGTTAGCTCCTAATAATACCGAAAAGCTATCATCGTAATCGTAAGTAATTTTAGGGCGGATTAATGCATCCTCGTTAGTTAAACCAATATAGGAAAAAAGTTCAAGGTGAAGTGTTTCGTGAAAAACATCTGCACGAGCTAAAAAGGTCATCGTATTTTGAGTTTCTTTAGTCATAATACCTGGCTCATAATCAAGCACATGTTCCTGAATAAACTGGGCACTCACTAAAATAGAAGAAACCGAAAAATCGAGTCCAAGTACATAATGCAAATAATCCTTCTCTATTAAACCGTCAACGGCTGTCATATCTTCAGTAAGAAAATATTTTCCGCTATAATAGGCGGCTTCCCCCCTAAAGATAAATCCTTTTATTTGTGAACTAAACGAACCTCCTCCAAGTGTTAATCTATGATATTCTGGAGTAACATTTATACCTGATAAATAAGGCATTTGTGTATCAGGATTCATTCCAAACGACTTAGTCATATGCAATACAGGTGTGTCGTCCCAAGTATAACCTCCCATAAATTCTACATCTACAAGCGAAGTAATGGCGGTAAATTTTGCGAAAATTTCGCTATTTTCCAGACTGGCTGTAACATTTTGTTTACTTAAGTCGAAGGTTGGCTGAACTGGAAAAACAGGTTGCTTAAACCAAATTGAACCTCGTTCTGGAGTTTCAATAGCTGTAAATACAGGTATCCATATCACTTCAAAAATATTATTTCCAAAATAATAATCAAACTTTGCAGCATATACGCCCGCTCTAATTTCATTAAAATCGGGTAAAAGAAACTCGGTAAGATTTAATGGAGAAACTACATCAGTGATAAAAACACCATCGGCTTTTCCCCAAACAATCTGCTGCTTACCTATACGAATATCTATTTTATCAAAATAAAGATCGAGGTATATTTCGCGCATACTAAAATTTACACTATCTGTATTGTAAGTATAAACCATAGGATTGGCCTTAAAGGCCACTTTGCTTCCGGGCTTTTCAAAATTCAGGTTTAGCGTATTTTGTAAAATAGAAAACTCGCCATTATCAAAAAGAACGCCAGTATAATTACGTGCAAAGCCTGAAATATCTACATTTTGCGCCTTCAAAAAGGGAGTAGCAAAAAGCGGAAGTAATATGAGTAATGCTAATTTTTTCATGTGTCTATTTTTTATTTGTTATTAATTGAGGTGCTAAATTTGCTTTGTTCTCTAAACGAATGGAACTGTAAAATTTATCACACTCTTTTAAACCATTGAAATACTATTCTTTAAATTCCCCTCATCATCATGCGTTCGGTGAACAGATCATTAGGTAGGTTTACCGAAGTGTTTATGTTTTCGAAAAACAGACTTGTGCGATGATTGTCTTGCACATTGACCATTTCTTCCAGAATTTTGATATAAATACCATCAAAATCACCATATTCTTTAATCTGTTGAACCTTAAGTTTTTCACCATCTTCATCGTAGAATTCTTTTTTTAATTCGATAAAATGATCTTTAACCACCCAAGTTACAGTTTTGGAATACATATAGTCTAAGTCTTTAGAAACACTTTCAACTATATAACATTCTTTTCCGTCAACAGTTTCTTTACCAAGAAGCTTATGTGTGTCATCTTCTATTTTGCGATCACCCAAATCATCATATGTAAAATCAGACCCCATAAAATAATCGCTTTTGCTTTCACTTGAAATGCGCTTTGTTTTTTTAAGCGCCGGCAAATAAATCCACTGGTCATCGCTCTTAGTGTCATCAGAATAAGTCCAATTCATAAACGATGTGTTTTTTACATCGGCAGGAGTAATAAAGAACATAATATTCTTTTCTACTTCGCCAAAATCTTTAGTGTTTTGCTTAATTGTGCGCACCCGTGTCTCCCCACTTTTATTTATCAAAGTCATTGTTAAAGTAGAAGTTTGATTTAAGGGTGTTGGACGATTATAGAGTTTTTCTATAATTTGTCTTCCATCTAAGGTTTGCGCCGAAAGTTCGGTATTTGACATCAAACCAAAGATGAGTCCAAGTGTGACTAAGCTTGTAGTAATTTTCTTCATAATTTTAATTGTTTAGTATTAAATGAATTTATATGTTTATTTTAAAATGATTTTCTATTCATTAAAACAAATCAAGATGTGTTTTTCGTTTATTCTTTTGTGTTTTTATTCTTGAAATAAATATTTGATTTATACATCAATACGAGCATTATAGTTAAGGTTCCTACAAAGCTGGTGAACATATTGAGCGAAACAATAGCGCCTAATTCTCGATTGGGCGGAAAAACCGAAAAGATTAAAACCAAAAAGCCTAAGATTACAACTATCGCATTAAAACTAATTGCACGTCCGGTATGAGCCATAGTTTTTTGAGCTGCTTCGAGTCTGTTGCTACTGGTAATTGCATAACGCCTATATTGATAAATAAAATGTACGGCATAGTCAATTCCAATACCAACGGCAATACTCGAAAGTAGGGCAGTAGTAGCATTTAGAGGTATATTTAAAAAACCCATAACTCCAAAACCTATCAATGCCGTTACTAAAATAGGTACTGCACTAATTAAACCAACTATCATATTCTTAAACATAATAGCCAAGAGAATGATAACAATAATAATGGATAGAATCAGACTCCAAATTTGACCTTCGAGAATTAAGTCGGAAAAAACTAATCCCTTGTATCCGCTTCCTGCAAAATTGATTGAAATTCCCAAATCCTTAAATTCCTGTTCATAAGTATGTGCAATATCGATGGCAGAATTAATGGCCTTTGAACCATCACTTTTCAGTTGAATAGTAACGTTTAGCCTTGAATAATCGTAATTCACTGCTTTTACTAAATTCTTGGGATCGCCCGACATTTCGTAGAGCAATAAATATTGTGCAACAAGATTCTGATTATCAGGAATAATATCAAATTCATCCCTGTCTTCATGCATTACTTTGTTCATACGTTTGAGGAAATTGGTTAATGCAAATGAAGTTCCAACTTCGGGTACCTTTGATTCAAGGGCTGCCTGCATGTCGTCAATTAATCTCAAGACTTCAGGTTGCTTAAACGTATTTAATTTACCATCGGCATCCAAAATAAGATTTAATGCTGTTGTTCCCCCAAAATGAGAATTGATGAATTTATCTGTTAAAACAATATCGCTGTCCTTTTCAAATTTAGAGAGGAAGCTGGAACTGATCCAAAGTTTTTGCGTTCCAAGTATCATCAAAACAATTACAACTGCTGTTCCAATTATAGATGCAAGCTTATATTTAAGAATTGCTGCAGTTATTGTATTAGCTAGTTGCGATCTTCCTTCTGCAGGTTTAAATTTTGGCAAACCAAATGCCATAATACCTGCCGGAATAAGAATCAGTGATAAAGTCATTGCCGACAGCACTCCAAAACCCGTAAAAAGACCAAAATATTTAACCGGATATACCTGCGAAGTGAGCAAAGATCCAAAACCTACAGCTGTAGTTACTGCCGTTATAATTACCGGAGTAGACATCACCTTTAGCATATCGCTGACCGCTTCAAGTTTTGTAGCATCAGGATTGTGTCTTATATAACCTTCTAAATGACTATAGAGATGCACTCCATATGCTACACCTGTGGCAATAAGCATAACAGGCAACATAGTTGATACGGCGTAAATGGGTATGCCAATTATTGCCATTAAACCAAAGGCCCATATTGTAGATATAAGAACCACCAACATAACCAACAAGGTATTTTTAACATTCCGTAATGCCAGAAATAAAACGAAAATGATAACCAGTAAAACAATGGGGATCATTTTTTTCATGTCTGCAGGTGCAAGCAAGGCCAGAGTTCCTTCAACTATGGGACGTCCAACAACATGGATTTTAATATTTTCCGTTTGACAGGATGCTGCTAAAGCTAGAATTTCATCGTAAAACTCTTGTGAAAAAACACCATCTTCCAATTCAGCTACAATGAGTGTAACTGTTTCTGATTCTGATACTAAACGTCCATAAATCATTTCGTTGGTGCGTACATTTTGCTGTATTTGGTTTAGAGCTTCTGGAGTTTTTGGCACCCTTTTAAAAAACGCTTTTACGTCGAGCCCTTCTTCCGTACCAATAATATTATCAGCCGTATAGAGAGAATTTACATCAGATTTATTTATTTGCTGGAGCTTTTGTAATCGTTTGGTAAGCTGTTTTAAAGTGTCGAGCGTTTCTGTATTGTATATCCCGTTTTCGTTTTCCAACGCAAAAATAATTCCATCTTTAATACCAAACCATTCTTCGGCCATTGTACTATAGACAAAGGCAGGATGCTCTTGAGGCATATACTTGTCTAAATCAGTTTCCAGTCGTGATTTTTCTTTCATTTGGAGAAAGAAAACCAATGTTATAGCAAAACAAACCGCCAAGACTATCCAAGGTGTTTTTAGTAATTTCAATAATCCTTTTTCCATAATTTAGTTATTAGTGTTTAAAATGTTTTTTTTGAGAATGCGACCCTCTTTTAATATTTATATATGCTTAATGTGAATCAAATAAAATTATGCCCCTTGATAATTTATGTTTTTATATAGTAAATTTTATATTTAGTTAGTTAATAATAACTAACTAAATAATTAAAAAAAACTTTATGTATTGTTGATTTATTTTTCTTCCCATTTAAACTGATATTGTCTGTTTTTATATCCACTCATAATGCTCCTACCTTTCTTACTTTTAAAAAAAATACATCATTTTACTGAACATTAGTTTTTTACCAAAGTATAATTTAATTTTTTCAGCAAAATACTTCATGTTATTCTTATATCAATGTTAATTAGTTAACATTAACAAACGTCAAATGTACAATAAAACATATTGTTTTGCAAATATTTTTATTTAGATGTAAGTTATTGAATAATAGTGATATATAGTCCTAATATATAAAATAAAAAATATGTAGATTTGTTAATTATATTCCAAAATGACTCGAAGTTACAAATATTGCCAATAAAATGTTAAAACAAATTAACAATTTTAAGAATTAGAATCGCATAATAATAAATCTATTTGCAAGCATTGACTCTATCCTTAGATTAGTATCATTTTGGTGATTTATACCGATTAGTCAACTAAATGCCGCATATTTTAGCTCAGCATTATTGATTTTTTATTTGACTTCGCTGATTTTCAATTCACTTCGTTCAATTAGCGGTTTAGTTGATCTATCGGCACATTAACCATTGTAAATTCAAAATTCGCTTCGCGGCATTTTGAACTACAAATGGTATTACTTGCTGTTGGAAGTTGGATTAGTTTTATAATCCATGATTAATAATAATTCCGTCTGCCATTTCAATGTTTCGGTTCGATTTGCCTGCAAAATCGAGATCATGGGTTACTGTAATAATCGTTTGCCCGAACTCTGTTGATAGTTGATGAAATATATCAAGTACGATATCCGAATTTTTGCTGTCTAAATTTCCCGTGGGTTCATCGCACATAATAATTTTTGGCTCGTTTATTAAAGCCCGAGCTATTGCCACCCTTTGTTGTTGTCCTCCTGAAATTTTTGAAGCCGGTTTTAATGCTTGTTCTTTTATACCAAGCAGCTCTAGTTTCTGATAGGCTTGATGCTCAACTTCATCATAAGAATATTTATTTAATTTTAATGCCGGAATCATTACATTTTTAAGGCAACTAAACTCTGGCAGGAGATAGTGGAATTGAAAGACAAATCCGATATTCTTATTGCGAATAGCAGCTAACTTGTCTTGTTTTTGATTTGTAATCTTTTCTCCTGCAATATATAATTCGCCTTCATAATCGGTATCCATTGTCGATAAAATATACATCAAAGTTGTTTTGCCACAACCCGATTTTCCTGTAATGGTAAGAAATTCGCCTCGTATAATTTCAAAAGACAAATTATCCAATGCTTTGAATTTTACCGGTTCGTAATAGTATTTCGTTATATCGCTTACCTTAAGAATTATTTGTTTTTTCATTACCTTTTAAATATTTCAATAGGATCGACTTTAGCTGCATTACGAGCAGGAATAAATCCTGCGGAAAAAGTTAAAAACATACCTATAAATATACCGGCTAAGTAAACATTTAACTCGTATCCGATAGGGAAGTAGCCGATATCTCCGCCTATATAAACGCCACTTAGCATTTTAATGAGTATTGTTGCCATTAATAAACCAAAACCTGTACCTATAAATCCCATTATTAAAGATTCCTTGATAAAAATATTCATGACATCCTTTCCTGAAAAACCGGTAGCTTTCAGGATGGCAATATCATTTAGCTTTTCTTTTATCGTCATATTTATGATATTGTAAATACCAAAAGTGGCTACCAATAATATGGCTAATGCAATGGACCCCATCATAACTTGACGGGTTTTTTTGCTGGCCATAATAGATTCGTTAGCTGCTTGCCAATCTTCGGCCTTATATCCTGTTAAAATGCTGAAATCTGATGAATATAAAGGAGCTTTGTCGGGTTCTTTAATGTTTACATAAATATCAGTAACATAACTCGAACTTTTACGAAGAAGTTGCTGAGCCATTGCCGTATTGATATAGGATTTGGATAAATCTATTCCCTTATTGCTCGTTTTGAAAACTCCAACAACTTTCATTATTTTTACCACGCCAATAGAAGAGATGACACTTATATTATCATCGAGCTGAATATTTAACTTTTCTGCAATACCAACGCCTATAATAATTCCATTCGGCGTATTTAATAGCTTTTGAATATCACCGGCTAATAGCGTCGATTCTATATCAAACATTGCATTGGCTTCAACAATATTTATACCTGAAGCGATTCCATTAAGCTGTGATTTACCATTATTGTAAAAAAGATTGACGGAAACTTGCTGAGTTACAGTTACTACATCATCCTGGCGTTTTAAATCAGCGATTAATTTCATCGGATTAATAAGGTTATCCGACAGATTCGATATTTTTGGATTTACAATAACCGACAAATAATCAGACTCTTTTTTTGCAGGTAAAGGCCGACTTATTTCATCTTCTCGGTAAATACGAATATGTGGAATCGATTTAAAAATTCCGGCATCGGAGTTGCGATTAAAACCTACGACCAATGAAATCATAAAAATAAAAATGCTAATCCCAACGGTTACACCTAATGAAGCAATTAGCGTTTGCTTTTTACGTGTAAGTACATGGGTTAAAGCTATATCTGAATTTACTTTTAACTTCATTTCTTTTCGGTTAAAATGATTGAGTTTTCGTCAAGTCCACTTAATATTTCTACCCAATCGTTAGAAATAAAACCTGTTTCTACAGTTATTATTCCCGAATCTTTTACGTTTACTTTATTTCCGTAACCCAAATAATTACGGGGAATAACTAAAACATTCTCTTTGTTTCCTATGATAATATTCCCGGTTAATTGGGTTCCTGAAATCTTAAAATCTAAAGGATCGGTAAATTCTGTTTTGCAATAAAACGATTGCGTTTGCTCATCGAATGCCGGATATATTTCAGATATGATACTATTATAAGATTTTGATTTTTGTGTGTTTAGCTCAATAATTACTTCCTGATTCAATTTTATTTTGGAAATATTGCTTTCATCAACACTCAAAAAAGCATATAATTTCGTTGGGCTTCCAATAACTGCAATTATATCTCCCCTCCTTACATAATCACCTAATTCTTTATTCTTTTTATATACTTTGCCTCCGATAACAGCTCTAATCTTATTGTTTTCTTTGGAAACATTATTAACCTCTTTTTGTGATTTTTGTATAATTAGCTGTTGATCAGCTTGCTGCTGTATAAGTTTGTAGTTCTCTTGTAGTGCTAAATAGTTGGTTTTTGAATTTTCAAGATTAAGAAGAATAGTCTCATATTCTAATTTCGAAACACTGTTTGCTTCAAATAGTGTTTTATAGCGATCTACCTGCTTTTCATCTTGAATGAGTTTTTGTTTGGCAAGTTCAAGATTGATTTCTGCTTGTTTTAGAGCCGGAGCATTCGTGTTTGTATTGGAAGTGGCTATCGTTAATAATTGATTGGCACTCCGCGCATTTATATTACTTTGCTCATTATCAACAACAGCTAATAATTCATCGGTCTTAACAGAATCGCCTTCATCAAAGTTTAGTTGTACAATGTAACCATCTGTGAGCGAAGTTAAATTGTATTGATCTTCAGGAACCAGAATGCCGGAAGCAAAAACGGTTTCCGTGATATTCTTTCTAATTGCTTGGGTTTCTGAATTTTTTTTTCCGCAGGAACTCAATAAAATTAAGCCCAAAGAAAGTGAAATGAATTTTGTTACAGGTTTCATTTTATCGTATTATTTATGTCTATCTTCGATTTTGTATAAAGTAAATTTGCTAAAGCGCTGCTGTAATTTAGTCGACTTACAAGCATATCATTAAATGCAATAAGCAGTCTGTCTGATGGAAGAATCGACATTTTAAACTGATTCATTGCCATATGATAATTTTCATCTTTTAGAAGATAAATTTGTTTTGTTGTGGTAAACTGTGAATACGCTTTCGAGTAATCCATATCAATTTGAGCATTCGCAAGATTGTTTTGAAGCTTTGTATGTTCTTCATTAAGCAAAGCGATTTTTTTATTGATTTTAGAATTTTTAGAAAGAATGTACTTATTTACATCGGGAAAAGGCATACTTACTCTTAATCCTATGTATTGAGAATTTAACCAACGAGTGTCTTTATCAAAAAACATTTCCGCGCTGTTTTGCTGCCAGGAATCGTACATGACAAATGAAAGTGTTGGCAATTGCGATAAATTATTGGTTCTTAAGTCAGATTTTGCCAACTCAGCTTTTAAAACCGATAATTGGTATTGCAACTGATTGTTTAATTGTAAGCTTGTGCCGAACTGTTGGTTATAGTTCAGTTTATGTTCTATAACTATTTTTGTTGTTTCAGGTATATCGCATAATATTTTAAGACTATAATATTGTTGATTTAGCGAAAGTTTTATTTGCTCCAGTTTATCTGCTAAACTCAGTTGGTTAATAATAGCATCATTTAAATCCTGCTGACGAACTTGCCCCTCATCATACTTGTTTTGCATTATTAATAATATAGTATCAGCAGTATATAAAGTATTCTGTGTAATATTACTTTGCTCTTGCAATGAAATAATATTAAAATAACAAGCGGAAATAGATTCAAACAGCGCTTTCTTAGCAATTAGATTATTCACGTCAGCCAGATCGGCATTGATGTTTGCGCTTTTTAACTTTGCCCAGCTTGAAGGATTAATAATATCAATTTGCGGCGCAATATTAAAATTCCCCATATACTGCTGGCCTGTAGTTATTTCTTTAAAAGTACCCGGAGTGCCTCCAAAAGCTTCAGCAGGAAGATAAGTAACAGGAAGTTCCAGATTATTAGTTAACGAAAATGAAGTCTGCATTCTGAAATTTACAATGCCGGCTTTTGCCGAAATCTGCTGCCATTTTGCCAGAAGAACTTGTTGTTCTCCGGTTTTTATTGAATAGCTGTGGTTTTCGGCATATTTAAAAAGCGAATCTATATTGTTAAACCCCAATTCAGATTGGGCATTTACAATCTGATTAAAAAAAAGAAAACTGAATAAAATATTTAAAAAGCGCTTCATACTATATTTAAATTCCAATAAAAAGTGAATGTTTACTAACCGCGAAATTAAACTAAATATTTAAATAATAATTTGTATTAGGTATTAATTTCTTAAAAATTTGTAATTTTTATATGCTGATTAGTATCCCTCAATGGCTAATTCGCAAAATTTGTAATACTTTGGTTTATTTCGAATTATATGTGAAAATTCCGGAGTATATTGAACCACCATTCCGGCGCAAACTGCACCACTTGTTAAATGATGAATTTGTAATACAAATATAGATTAATTTTCAATATATTTTTTTCTAAGTGATTCT
>JAQIBR010000256.1 GCA_027858955.1 Bacteroidales bacterium | reverse complement strand
ATCATCCTGTTTAGATGAAACTGCCGTTGTTGCCAAGGTTTCTGCCTGGCTGCTTTCATCCACCGGTTGATCTTGAATCCCGAATGAGCCAAGATCAATGAACTTTAGGCTGGAGTCGCTTTCAGCTTTTTGAGTTTTCTGCCTGGCGTTGTATTTGCTTACCCAGTATTGCATCTTGTGGCGAGATATTCCGATTTGTTTTGCATAACTTGCAATGGTTTGCCCACTGCGTTGCTGAAGCCTCGCATGCTCAAGCATGCTCTGGTTTAAAGATTTTCTGTGTTGCATGAGTTTTTTTGGCAAAGGTAGTCGCCAGGGGCATGCCGGTAAAGATGTCATTGGTGGGGCGGATACGCTTCAATAGAATAAAATTCTTTATTAAAAACAAGGCAATCGATTGGTTTTTAAAATTGTTGTTGGTATCTTTACTCCTTATGCATACTGAAACGTGATAGTTTCATCGAGTTAATCCATCTTTTAAAGTATAGAAACAAGATAATAGTTTCTTTAATAAAGTTTTCTATTCATAAATTGATGTTTTTGACAATGCCTTGTACATGTTTTATATAGAGGTGTTTTTATCTTGATAATTACCTTAATTAAATTGCGGTTGATTTCTTTTAAGATTTAGATATACAAAGTTATATTGAAATTTTCAAGTTCTTTGCTTGAAAATATTTTCAATCATTTAAACAACTATTTCACTGAGTGTTTAATATATATGAATTAAAAAAAATAAAAAATGATTAAAAAAATATTTTTACTTGCTATTATTTTATTAAGTTATACAATAGATACTTATTCTGCGTCTTATACTACCATATCAAACGATCAAACCATCTCCTCCACATGGTCGGGTACGGTATATGTTTCACAAACTGTAACGATAACAAGTGGTGCAAAAATAACCGTTTCACCAGGAGCAGTGATAAAGCTTGCTCATGGAGTTAGCATAATAACAAGCTCTCCAGTGGAAGGATTCCCCGAAAGTGAACTCATACTACAAGGTACTCAAATTGATACTATTATCATTACATCTATGGATGATAACAGTGTAGGGGAGACAATATCCGGATCTGACGGCTATCCTAATCCTGGTGATTGGAATCAACTATATCTAAATACGACTAATACAGATATACGTTATGTGCATATAAAATATGGTGCTTTAAGCTCAAATTATAGTGTCTATGCTGCATTAAGAATTGGATCAGAAAATAGTCAAATATCAAATACAACTGTTGCCTATAGTGGTCAATATGGGGTTATATTACATCATAATGCAACGCTTATTAATTGTTATATTCACGACTGTGAGGTAACGGGAGTAGGAACTGCAATTGAAATGGTTGACTCATTAAGCTTCATCGATTGTTCTTTTAAAGACAATGCCTATCATGGCGTTAATGCAATAGTATATTCTGGCGATATAAAAGTAGAAAATTGTTCCTTTGAAAATAACGGGGATGATGGCCTTTCCCTTAGTGGCAGCAACAGTAGTATTGGAAAAGATTCAACTTCAGTTTGTTTCATCAATAATTGCACATTTAAGAATAACATAGGAAAAGCTGTTAGCATGGATAATGTTACTATCAATTCAGCATACACTGGGAATGTGCTAGAAGGTAATGGATTAAATGCATTTTACATTAAGAAACTTAGAAGTACTGAAGCTTCATCTTTGTATAATAATGATGGAATTCCTTATGCTATTGATGATATAGAGCCTGTTTCTCTGAGTATTTATGAAGGAACTATCATTAAGAGTTTAGGAACTATTACAGTCCCAACATCTGGAGATTTAAATATTTATGGAACAAAAACAAATCCTGTAATTTTCACTTCCATAAAGGATGATTCGATTGCTGGTGATACAAACAATGACAACCAAGCTACTTCTCCTACCGAAGAATATGCGATTGTTAGTAACGGAACAACAGATATAACTGAGGTTAAGTTTTATTATTCTAAGGTGGAATTTTGGAATAGAGGTACAATACGTCATTCTACATTTGAAAATGTATCCAGTTATGGTGGATCAGCTTTGTCGGGTGTCGCTGATATTGATAGTTGTAGTTTTAATAATAATTTTTACGGCTTCAAGGCAGCATCAGACACTTCTCATATCACTAATTGTATATTTACTAATAATGATGCAGGCATTGTAAACAGAGAAAATGTAGCAGTGGAGAATAGCCGTTTTGAAAACAATAGGCTAGGAGTAAAGGTTTCATATGGTTACTATACTAATTTAGGTAAGAACAACACAGATAGTATAGGGAATAACATTTTTACAAATAATACCGAATATGACATATACAACAATAGTGAATACAAGGTGTATGCTATAAAAAACACTTTTGATGGTCTTACTTCTGATGAAATTGATGCTAAGATATATGATGATAATGAAGACTCGACTTTAGGAGAGGTAATATTCTCTCCATGGCAAAAAGACTGCTCGCTTGAAAAACTATCCCTGCCAACAGGTATTACTGAGGTATGTGAAAATATTAATGTAAACTTATATAGCACTGAAAATATCAATCCACTAGCTACAGTTAATTGGGTATTGGAGCCAGAAACAGCAGGAACTTTATCGGCAACAGGAAACAATGTTACTGTTACATGGAACTTATCATACATTGGTGAGGTTAAACTGTGGGCTTACTTAAGCGAAGATGATTGTATAGGAGATAACTCTGACACACTGACAATAGAACGAATTGCCTTGCCAGAGAAACCTGTAATTACAGAAAAGAGCGAATTGTTAGTTGCGACTTCATCAGCTGGGTATCAATGGTACATAAGAGTTGGGAGTTCAACAAGTGCTTACTTTGATCCTATTAATGGAGCTACAGAGAAAACTTATTTGCCAACAGAAAGTGGCACTTATACTGTGGAGATAAACAACATAAATGGGTGTTCAAGTCTTTCTGATACCTATGATTATTTTACTAGTGGGTTGCTTGATAAACAACTGTCTAAATTTATCATGTACCCTAATCCAAGCAATGGAAATTTCTCAGTTCAATTAGGTGATGAATTGCAAGGTGGAATAATTATCATAAGCGATGCTTTGGGATCATTAGTTAAGACTCAAGAAGTAGTAGCAGCTGGAAAAAACACTTTTGTTCTTAATGTTGTGCCGGGTATTTACTTTGTAAAATACATTAGTAATAATAATCATTATGGAGTAGAAAAAATGATTGTAAAGTAAAGCTACATTATTAAAATAACACAAAAAGATTAATAATCATTTTGCTAATTTTGATTGATTGGCTGTTTTGTAATTAGTCAATCCTTAAAAACTATATAATTATCTGAATATCAACAAAATAAGCTACATTTTATTGGTTTATAATTGCCATTCTTTGTATCTTTGGGGTATCAAAGTCTGCAAATTATGATAGGAAAATTACCAAAAAAAGAGCAAAGAGAATTATTTCGTCGTATCCGCCCCAGCAAAGGCTTATTCCTGAAGTAAGCTTTTATCTATAAATTGCGGCAAAAGTTCTTTGAAATTTTCGGCAGGAGTTGTGTGTATGTTTCCCATGACGTACCTCAACCACTTTAGAGGATCGATGTCGAGTTTCTTGCAAGTTCCAAAGAAGCTGTAGAACATTGCGATGTTTTTGGCAGCATCGTGTGAGCCGGCAAACAAATAGTTCTTACGTCCCAGAGCCAGGGGACGGATGGAGTTTTCCACCAGGTTGCTGTCTATCTCCAGCATACCATTGGTAAGATAGTTCTGCAGGCTGGTCCATCTATTTTTGCAATACTCAAAAGCCTTACCTATGGGACTCATTGGCATTACAGATCCTTTATGCTTGTTGAGGTATGCTCCTATTTCGTTAATTACTGGCAGAGATTTTTCCAGTCTCTGAGCATGCCTTTGCTCGTGAGATAGATTTTTATCCCTTGCAATGGCCTCAATGGCGTAAAGAAGTTGGATAAGATTAAGCACGTGAGAGGCACGTTCCTTATCGTTCTTCAAAGCGGTTTCAAAATAACGCCTTGCATGCGCCCAACATGATAAATGGGTCAGTCCGGCTTTTTTTGCCAAAAAGGTATAGCCACTGTAGCCGTCGGTTTGTACAAATCCGCGGAAAGAGCTCAAGTCGTCGATGGGGCCATTGGCCGATCGGCTCTTATAATACTCGAACAGCACGCTTTTTGACAATGGGGCATACCGAACCCACATGTACCCTTGGTGACACGTCCCTTTTTTGCTTCGATCCTGTACTTTTATTGGTGATTCATCAATCATTTGATAAATTTCCCTGAAAACATGTAATCGATGCACCGCGTATAAAGGTCGTAACAAATTGGCACCGAGCTTTATCCACGATTCCAGAGTGGAGTCCGGGATGGTAATACCCATTTGGATAAGCATCTGGCGGGTGCGATAAACTGGTAAGTGATACAGGTATTTATTGGTGAAGATCATCCCCAGCAGATTAGCACTGGCGATGCATTTATGAAGGGGCCTGTTTAAAGGAGCAATTACTTGCTTTTGGTCGGCCTTTTCGTTCTCTTTAGTGATGTACTTGTTACGGATATAACGGTTGATATGTAACTTGGCAGGCGTATAATCCAGTTCTTCAGTAATCTCCTGACCAATACACACCATGCCTGTGGTGTCCTCCTTTGGCTCAATAGAAATCTCATTAACAGGCAAATGGCCAGGTAATTGCATGCGGCCGGGGTGTTGTTTCCTGACTTTCTTGCGTTCGTATTCTATGCGGATCTTCTCCTGTTCTTCTTTGACAGCCTTGGAAACAGCAGCAACCTCCTCTTCGAAGGATAATGTTAGTTGATCGGGATGTACCTGAGGAATGAAACGCTCTCGCTTGGAGCCAAATATTAAACGGCGCATTTGGTCATTGTGAAAGGCAAGATGCTCTACATCCTGATTAAGTTTTTGAATGGCAGAGTCTTTCTCCAAAAGGGTCGCTTCCAGAGCCGATATTTTGGCCTCCAGTTGCGCAGTATTTTGGTCGTTTGAAAGATGCTGTTTTTCCATACACAAATATAGCATTAAATATTTGACTGACAAATATTTAATGCATGTTTTTTATGGAAATTTAACGAAAAAAATTAACTGATTTTAAACCGCTTTTTTCGTTTCAAATCTTTAAAGGAAAGACCTTCCAAAATCATCATCAATTCTTCCCGGGTAATGAGTCGCGATGGTGTTGTTTTATCTTGGTCTCCTATAGAATACCTACCTCGCTCCAGACGTTTGTAAAACAAGGCAAAACCATCCCCGTCCCAAAACAACAGCTTGATATGTGTGCCGGTGCGATTTATGAAGATGAATATGGAGCCGCTGACGAGATCTTGCTCCAATACATTGCGCACGATTCCGGCCAGGCCGTCAAAGCCATTTCGCATATCAATTGGCTTGCAGCACAAATAGTACTGCAAGTTTGCACTCAGTCCAATCATGGTTTAGTAAATTTTCAGGCACATGCCGTTTGGAAACGAAAGGGTCATTTGTGGTAATCGATCATCCTGTTT
>JAQIBR010000166.1 GCA_027858955.1 Bacteroidales bacterium | reverse complement strand
ATAAAACTCGATGCACCAAGTTTTATATCTTTAACTAAATTAGCTACTGCTACAGTTGGATGTATGTGTGTAATGATATGTATGTGATCTGCCACTCCACCTATTCTATACAAATGGCATTTTTTGTTTTTTACGATTCCCACAATGTATTTGAATAGTTTTTCTTGACCTGATTCAATCATGGTCATTTCATTGTTTTTGGTCGTGAAAACTATTTGATAAAGAATTTGTGTGTAGGTGCTCATTTTATAATATTTTGTTGAACGCCGTTGGCGTTCGTTTTTATTCACTTGTATTTCCCTGCACTTCGTACAGGGCTATTCATATTAAATCCCTTCGGGATTTTTGTTGCAAAATATAAATATACAAATTTTCAAGGATATGTTGTAAATTAATTATTTTCAATTAATCTGATTAGGAGATTTTTGTAAAACATTCATATTCAATCCACCGGAGGTGGATTAACATGAATAGCCATAGGTGTCGCCTATGGTTAATCGCATGAGCAAAGAACCTAAACCACAAAGTGGTTTAACAATATAAAATCACTCAAATTAAATTATTTCATAGATCACCGTCTGCATTCAAAATCTGCAACTTAGAAACAAAGTTATTAAAAAAATCCGTTGAAAAATGGCTTTTTATTTTGGTCAGAAGTAGGAAATACGACTTATATTTAGGGTAGACTAAAAGTGTTCTTACATTCTAAACTCTTTGTTATGGCTAAAGTGAAAAAAGTTTTCGTGCTCGATACATCTGTTATTTTGTATAATCACAATGCAATTCATAGTTTTGAAGATAATGATGTGGCAATTCCCATTACCGTTTTGGAGGAATTAGATGATTTTAAGAAAGGGAATGATTCAAAAAACTTCGAAGCACGAGAATTTATAAGAATTATGGATTCTCTTTCAAAAAGAGGAACATTGCAAAATTGGCAAAAGTTGGATGGCCCAAGATTCGGTAAGTTTAAAGTTGTAATGGATGCCAAGATAAAATCTGGAATAGATGCCGAAAAAGTGTTTGGTACTCCAAAGGCCGATCATCGAATATTAAATGTTGCTGTTTCCTTACAACAGGAATACCCAAAACGGCCTGTTATCATGGTTACCAAAGATATCAATCTTCGTATCAAGGCCAAAGCCTTAGGAATCGCTGCTGAGGATTTTCAAAGCGGAAAAATTAAGAATGTAGATGATTTATATACTGGAAAAGTCGTGCTCGAAAATATTTCGGCAGATATTATTGATCTAATGTATCAAAATGGTTATTGCTCTTATTCGGATTTAGAAATCGAGAAACCTGTACCGCATCAATACTTTATACTCAAAAGTGGTAGAAATTCAATCTTGGCATACTATAATCCAATTGAAAATATAATTGAACATATTCATAAACAACCTATTCATCGAATTATTCCACGTAATGCAGAACAAGTTTTTGCCGCACATGCTTTAATGAATCCTGAAGTAAAATTAGTTACAATTTCCGGTGTTGCAGGTACAGGAAAGACTTTGTTGGCACTAGCGGCAGCATTAGAACAGCGCCGACAATTTAAACAAGTTTATTTAGCTCGACCAATAGTTCCACTTAGTAATAAAGATATTGGTTTTTTGCCGGGTGATGCATTAGAAAAGATTCGACCTTATATGGAACCTTTATATGATAATCTGAAATTTATTAAAAGTCAATATGGAGAAAGAGATAAAGAATTTCAAAATATTAATGCCGCTGTTGAGAATGAAAAATTGGTGATTTCGCCTTTGGCATATATTCGAGGAAGAAGTTTGTCAAATATTTATTTTATAGTTGATGAAGCCCAAAACCTTACGCCACACGAAGTTAAAACAATCATTACTAGAGCAGGGGAAGGAACAAAAATTATATTTACAGGTGATATTTTCCAGATAGATACACCTTATCTCGATTCGCAATCAAATGGTTTGTCGTACTTAATACATAAAATTCATTCTCATACTATTTATGCTCATATCCGATTAGAAAAAGGTGAACGTAGCGAATTAGCCAATTTAGCTAACGATTTATTATAGCAGGAATCGCTAAATTTTTCTTAAAAGCACAATCTAAATTAACGTTTTTTAAGAGATCGATTAAGTGGTTAATAGTCAACCTGTAATTCTGGTTTATACACTAAAATATTCTGGAATATCCAAGCCTAAAAGTCGAATTATTAGCAAATGCCGATCAAATAAATAACTTTGTCACCTTCAAATGAGGAGGATATTATGTTAGAGGCAGCACTAATTAACACTAAAGTTCTAAATGGGAAGCGATTTTATTTTAGTTTTCTGGCAGGCGCACAACAAATTTTTGAGCATCAAAATGCTTTAAATAAGATAAATGTTTTTCCTGTTCAGGATGGAGATACCGGAACCAATATGGCGTCGACCATGCGAGCAATTATAGATTCTCACATTCCAACGGGTAGTCTTAAAGATACAGCCGAAGCCTTAGCCGATGCGGCATTGATGGGAGCACGTGGAAATTCAGGAATTATCTTTGCTCAATTTCTATATGGTTTTAGCAGTTGTATTCAAGATATTGAGGATATAAGTGTTGAAAAATTTTCGAAAGCACTTAAAGAAGCAGTTCGATTTTCCTATGAATCAATTAGTAATCCGGTTGAAGGAACTATGATTACTGTTATGCGTGAATGGGCTGAGGCTATCGACAAGCTTAAAGAAGGTTATGACGATTTTAATGAATTGATTATTGTTTCATTAAAAGATGCGCAAAAAAGTTTAGCCGCTACTCCTGAAAAACTAGAAATTTTAAGAAAGAAAAAAGTAGTTGATGCTGGGGGAAAGGCCTTTGTGCATTTTCTGGAAGGTATGATTGATTATTTTACACACGGTGATATTAAGAGAATACTTAAAAGTAGAAATGTTGTTAAGATTGAAAATTTAAACGATAATATTTCACACGAAGATGTAAATTTTCGTTATTGTACAGAAGCACTTCTAATTTTGGAAGAGAGTCGTCCTGAACTAAAAGAAATTATTCGCGCTCAAATTGAATATCTCGGTGATTCACTCGTAATTGCAGGCTCGTCAAAAAAAATTCGATTGCATATTCATACAGATACTCCGGCTAAACTTTTTCAGCAAATCTCCGGGTATGGGAATATCACATATCAGAAAGTTGATGATATGATTATGCAAAACGATTTGGCAACAACGCGAAAATTTAGTACTGGTTTAATTACTGATTCAACTTGTGATTTGCCGCAAGATATTATTGATCAATATCAAATTCAGGTAGTACCTGTAAAAGTGCATTTTGGAGAGAAATTTTTTCTTGATGGATTAACACTTTCACCTTTAGAGTTTTATAAACAACTTGATACTGCAAAAATCTATCCTAATACATCTCAACCAAGCTATCACGATTTCCTGAATAAATATGAATACCTAAGCTCTTATTACGATTCTATACTGTCTATTCACTTGAGCAAAAAATTAAGTGGGCTTTGGTCGAATAGTAATAAAGCAGGTGCAACAGTTGCTAACCAACAAAATAAAGATATTTCGGTGCTCAATTCCAAAAAGACAGCAAGTGGATTAGGTTTGATAGTATTACGGTCTGCACAAGCGATTGCTGCAGGAGCATCAAAGGCTGATATTGAGAATAATATGGAAGCTTGGGCGAAAAACACTAAAATGCTTGTCAGCACAAAAACCATTAAGTACCTGATGAAAAGCGGACGGGTAAGCCCAATGAAAGGCATATTTGGTAAACTTATTAGCTTAAAACCTTTGCTTGTAGTAAATGATGAAGGGACTATTGATTTGTTCGGGAAACCTGTTACGGAAAAAGGCAGTATTGCATTAGTGCAAAAAGAAATGAGGGCTTTAGTAGGAAATCATAAAGTTTGGGGATATGCTATTTCGCATGCCGACAATTTGGAAACTGCTCAGATTTACATCGATGAAATGAAAAAGCTAACTGGAAGAGAACCTGAATTTGTTTCACCTGCAACTCCTGCATTAGCTGTTCATGCAGGTCCGGGAGTGGTTGCGTTAAGTATAATGCTGGACTAAAAAACCTTAATTGAACACAGATAAGATGATGTGTAATTGTTTTTATTTTCTGTTTTCATAATACTCTTTCATTAAAATGATTGCTTTCTCAATTTATATTCATGCCCTTCTGGACTTATAATACTGATAAACAATTATTAACACTAACTATTCCATCTTGTTAAGTTGACGCTAATGCGAAAGCTTTCAGGATTTCAAACTATGCTTTTTAAGCTTTTTGAAGACTATTTATTAAGCCTCGTGTTTAATTTTTATTTTCATTTAATAATTCAAAAGTCATTTTAATAAAAGGACTAATAGATTTCCCTAAAACAGCCATACCAGCCTCGTGAACATCCTCTATTTTGTATTTTCCTTTTGCGGAACCATTTAGAGCATAATCAAAGCCGTCAATTGTTACGACACACCAGTTTTTGTATCTGCATTCAATTATAATGCTATCGTTATAAAATGGCCAGTCACCAGTATAGTCTTTTTTCCTTATTGTCTTACTTATTAGGTTTTTGTTTACTTTTCTTTCAATTTCATTAAGAATTGTTCTCTTGTGGGGCTTGTGATTTTTCTTTTTAAATCCAGTTGTTTCTTTTCTGTAGTCTGTTATTCCTAATTCGTCATCTTTTAACATTAAGAAAGGATACACAACTGATGAATGCTGTTGTGCTATACTTCCTAAGCCCCCGAGTGTAAACTGGCGGGATAAAGCTCTTGTAAGACGCTCTAATTTAATAATAACATATCTTGTAGTTGTATAAAGAACTTCCTTCTGAAATTGTATATTCCCAAGTTTCTCCAAGAGGTTTTCATCACCTTTAATTAAATTTGTTTCAAACTGTTGCCATTGCTTTTTTACATCAATTCCAGGATTTGTTTCACCCGTAACGACACTTAAATTATAATAACGTGCAAACTTTCCGAATTCTGATAATAATCCAATTAACTCGCGAAGCTCACTGTCCTCTTTTATATATTTTAAATCAGCCTTTAAAGCACTTGCATTTTTTGTTTGAAAGTAATTCGCAGTAATATGGTCTTGTAATTTATGTAAGTCCTGTTTTAGTTTGTTTTTAAATAACTCAGTGCTAGGAAAAACATTGTGTTTTTCTTGGTGCCCAAAGCAGATGTGACATTTCATAAATCTTTCAAGTCCACTTGAAATTAATTGAAATGGTAAATAGTAAAAATCATTTGCTAAATCTAAGTTTTGATATTCTCCAAAACCAAGTTTTATTAATCTAATTGATGTTTCTAATTCTTCAAACAATGTAATTTTCTTTAAAGATTCTTCCTCCATTTGTTTAAAGTTTTAGAGATGATTTTTGCATTAGCATAACGTTCGTGGGTATGTGCTGCATCGGATTCGAAAAAGATTCGTATTCGATCGGCAAGACCGAACAGGAATAGTCGAGAAGCCACGTTACTGACTGCCGCCCGCTATTGCATATGCGCCAATGTGCTTATTGCGTTTTAATAATTGTTGTGTCGTTTTTAATTATTTGTTTTTTTAATTCTAAAATCACGGAATCCTTTTTAATTATTTCTTTATCTAAATTGTCATTTTCATTCATCAATTTATTACTATATGACCAAGAAATAATATTGAATATCAGCAATAAAAGGGCTGCCAATGATGCGCTTATTTTAATTAGTGTTCTTTTGATTTTAGCTTTCTTATTTTGTCTTTGTATTTTGTGTAAATATTCAGATAAAGAGCCATAAGCATCAATGATTTCTTTTATTTTTGGAATAGCTTTTATATGAAAATCAGTTCCACGAGTTATGAAGTATTTATTCTTATAAAGGCTGATGAAATATCTTAAATCATTAATAGAATATTTGACACCACTACTTTTTTCGTAATCTTTTGCAATGAATTCAATCGCGTGGTTTGCATTAAAATCATTACAGATTATTTGTAAAATGAAGTCTAGAAATTTTAAATCTTTTTCGTTTATTTTTTCCATAACAAATAATCTAAATGTTCATAAATTTATGGTAAAAGTTGTGTTTTTTTGCATATAAGCTAAGAACATATTTTCAAATTTACTATAATTCAGATACTTAGCAAATATAATAATTATTCTATCAGCATTTACTCTATCTCAATTTTATCTATCTCCTTCATCAATCTGTCAGTTTCATAAAGCGCAATAATTATTTTCTGATAATGCAGAATATCGTCAAATTCCAATTTGCGGTTTTTTCGATCTTTGAGCCATTTTTGGGCGGGTTGGTATCCGCCAATATAAAAGTTCCAGGCTATTTCGGGAACATTATCAAAATACTGTGTTTCGTTTATATAAACTTTGCCTTTAGTGTCGTGCTGATCTGTTGTATGTCTGAGAAGCATCTCGCTCTTAGATTCTTCATTTCGCTCTGCTTCATTCAGAATGACAAAATCGGCTTTGCTTACTAAATTGTCAGATTCTTCACTGCGCTTGTCTGCCCTGTCTGCGGTGGCACGCCAGGCAGGTTCAGAATTACATTCGAAGCGTGGTTTTTGCACAACATTATCACCATCTTCAGGATATTGGGTGATATATTTCTCAACTATAGGACTTTCCAATAAATGTATTTGCCTTATTTCTCCGCCAAGTTTTACCAATTGCCAAAATATGTCTTTGTTCTTTGGATATGGCACTCTTGGAAAATCTATTTTTAAAAACTCTTTATATTTCTCTCGGTATGTTGGCGAATGCAAAACAGCATAGATATAATCTAAAATATCTATTGGGGCGAATTCCCCTCCTTTGGAGGGGTGGTCGAAGACCGGGGTGGTACTTTCTGCGTATTCATTTAAAATAAATTGTTCCAGTTCAAGCATGACAATCCCTAAATTCCTTTTTACATCTGAATCCGATATTCGATACATCTTTAATCCTAAACTTTCGAGATACGTTTGTCTTTCAGCATCATATTCTACTTTGTTATCATGGCTACTGCCATCAATTTCAATAATTAACCCTAATGTTTTTACATAGAAATCGACAATGTAACTACCAATAATTCTTTGCCTGTCGAAATCAATGTTATGAAATTTTCTTTGATGTACTTGTTGCCAAAATAATACTTCGGATAATATTCCTGCCTTTCGTTTGTCTCTGGCTAATTTACGGAGTGCAGGATTGTATGGGAGATTTTCTACAAAGTTGCGCTTGATGGGAATGTTGTTGATATAGGCAACAATATCTTTTGTGTCAGGGGAATTGACCACCCCGCCCGTTGGGCACCCCTCCAATGGAGGGGAATTTTTTTCGTTGGTGAAACTTAAACCCAATTTATCTGCTATTTGCTTTACTATTTCTGCGTTTAGATTGTGAGTTCTATCTCCCACATCTTCAATTGCTTGTTGGGCATTAGTTTCTGGGTAAAGATATAGAGGGAAGATGGATGATATCCCTTTGTAACTAAAATGAAACCGATTGTCAATTAGATATGAACTTATTTGTACGTTACACCAGTATTCGTCTGTAGTTTGTCGACCAACAATTAATCCGAGGTTTTTACCTTTTAAAAAATGTTGCATTACTTTTTCTCTTGCTCTCTCAATTATTTTTGTGTTGTAATAAACTAATTTATTATCAAAAGGGCGATATGAAATCTTTTGAACTAATTTATCATCAACATCGATAGAATAATACTCGCCTACATTTATAATTAAAGTCTCTTTTCTTTCATTTATCAATATAGAATCTTTAGATGTTACAATACCAACATTACTTAATGTAAATAATTCTCTAACAGATAATCCTTTATCATATTCTTTTTGTTCTTTAAAATTTTTATTCACAAAAAAATAATTTGGTGCAACATTCGGAATCTCTTTGTATTCTATCGTTTTTAAAGAATTATCCAAAAGAAAATCATATTTTACCTTGCGCTTACCAAATAGATCAAAATGAAATACTTTACCAAGTTCATTATTCTTTTTCTTTCCTGTTTTTACAAAAATATTAATAGAAACACCTTGCTGAATATCGAATACATTGATGTCTTCTGAACCATCCGGTGCATTTTCCTTTTTCTTGCTGTTTCCATGTAAGTCAATGGTATATATTTTATCGTAGGTTTTTAGCAAATTCCAACGCATACCACGAAAAGTAGGATTGTCTAAAAAGCCATGGGGATTGATAAATGCTAAAATGCCGCTTCCATTTTTCTCAATGAAATACTGTCCGTAACGAAGAAATTTTACATAGTCATCATTTATCCATTTAGGATTTCTTTCTTTCAATTTTTCTTTTCCGCCCGGTTCTTTTTTGTAATCATCCATCAGACTCATAATCCATTCGCCTTTATTGGCACTTTCACCGCTATAAGGCGGATTCCCAATAATACACATTACGGGAGTATCACGTTTTATGTGATTTGCTTCACTTGCCTCGGTGCTTAACCAATTTGCCCAAAGTGTTCCTGTGTCTTGGTGGTGTTCTTCTAAACTGTTGGTTAGGTAAACACGAATTCTACCACCCCCTCCGGAGGAGGTGAATTTGGTTGGTTTATATCCTGTTTCGGTTAAAAGCAAATCTAATTTCAAATGTGCCATTGCATAACTTGCCATTAGCAACTCAAAACCGTTAAGTCGTGGCAATAAATGTGTTTCAACATAATTGCTCCAAATGCCTTGTTGTCCTTCAAATTTTTTGTGAATGTTTTTTACCACTTCGGCAAGAAAAGTTCCTGTTCCGGTTGCAGGGTCAAGTATTTGTACCTTATGAACTTCTTGGTCAATTTTTTTGCCTTGAATATCAACCTTAATGCTAATTTTTGAAGTATCGGCAAGTCCCTGTTCTAAGTTAAATTCTGTTTTCAGAATATCGTCAACGGCACGAACAATAAAATTAACCACAGGCTGAGGTGTGTACCAAACGCCACGGGCTTTTCGCAGTTTTGGGTCGTATTCGCTCAGGAATGTTTCGTAAAAATGGATTATCGGGTCTTCCATTTTGGTGGTTTTCCCGTAGTTTTTCAGTATTTCTTCAACATTGCTCGCCAAAAATATATCGGCAAGGCTGTCAACAATCCATTTTATACGGTCGTCGATATCCGGCCCCGAAATATAGCCGAACAGTTTTCGCAAAAAGGGATTTGATTTTGGAATTAATTCTGCGGCTTCCTGGCGACTAAAATCGTTGAGTGTAGTATCGTGCAATCGGGCGGCAAACATTCCGTAAGCAATGGTTTGGGCATACACATCGGCAAATCCTTTGGGAGTAATATCGTGAATCAGGATTTGTTTAAACGCAGTCATTTGGTCTTTCAGCGAACTGTTTTCTTCATTTTTCTCATCGCTTGTTAATGCTCTTTCAATAATCTCAGAAAGCATGCGAGCTTTACCTGCCATCATTTCGGCCAATTTCTTAGGGCTTTTAATTGTTTGTCCAATATGAGTACAAAAATCTTTAATCAGGTTTTCAAAACTTGCGAAGTTCTCTGAGAGAGGTTTAATTCCTTTGTCGGTAAGTTCTCCAATTTCAACTTTTGTAATAAACTCTCCGTCGTGATATAAATAAAAACGTAAATAGTCGGTAAATATCAAGTTGTTAAGAGAAGATTTATATCGGTCGAACTGTTCTTTATTTCCTGTCTTTTTTGCACCTTCGAGGTCTTTATCTCCTATATCTTTAGCTTCAATAAATCCAATTGGAATATCTTTTTTTGTCAAAATATAATCAGGTGCACCGCAACTTTGTCTTTTTGGTTCGTTGGTTGCTCGAATTGTCGGCATTAAACTTTCAATCAGTTGTTGCAAATCGCCTCGAAATGTATGTTCTGTTGCATTGCCTAATTTGTGACGTTTGCTTATATTGTCGATATATTGTTCAAGTGTCATTTATTCCAATGTGTTTCAGTTAACTACAAATATATCAATTTTCTATGGCAGGTCGGCAAGAAAAATGTTCTTTTGCAAAAAGAAGCAATGGTTTGTTGGTTGGGCAGTCTACTAGATTATGAACTGGTATTTGATTTTTTAATAAGTTCCTCGTTTACAGAAATCAATTCATCTATAGGTTTTAAATATGACATTACTTTTTCTTGATTAAAATCAAATAAATAATCATAAAGTTCACACAATGGTCACAAGTAAAAAAAATAAAGTTTGTTATACCTTTTTAGACAGCATCTTTTTTAGTGACTAATTTAATCTTTTTCAGTTCCCATAATAAATGCTTTTATATCTTTGCAGCCATGGAAGAAATGATACTAATTCTCGATTTTGGTTCACAATACACTCAACTAATTGCTCGGAGAGTCAGAGAGTTGAATGTGTATTGCGAAATACATCCTTATAATAAAAGCCCCCAAATAGATAAGCATATTAAAGGCGTAATATTGTCAGGAAGCCCATTTAGCGTTCGCGACAAAGAAGCGCCAAAACCTCAATTGGACGGAATCAGAAAAAAGTTCCCGCTTTTAGGTGTTTGCTATGGAGCACAATATTTGGCTCAGCATGATGGTGGCGAAGTATTGCCTTCTGAAATTCGTGAATACGGAAGGGCAAATCTTTCCTTTATCAACAAAGAAAACACTTTGTTAAAAGGGATGAATTTAGACAGCCAGGTTTGGATGTCGCATGGCGATACTATTCTAAAAATCCCCAAAAATTATGAAATTATTTCCGGTACTAAAGATGTTGTTGTCGGAGGATTTAAAGTAAATGGGGAAGAAACGTATGGTATTCAGTTTCATCCTGAAGTGTATCATACTTCTGAAGGAACTCAACTTTTGAAGAACTTTTTAGTTGATATTTGCGGCCTTTCTCAAACATGGACACCCGCTTCTTTTGTTGATGAAACAGTTACTGAACTTAAAGCTCAATTAGGTAATGATAAAGTTATTCTAGGCTTATCTGGCGGAGTTGATTCATCAGTTGCTGCCATGCTTCTACATCGGGCAATTGGTCATAAATTGCATTGTATTTTTGTTGATAACGGTTTATTGCGCAAAAATGAATTTGCAGATGTACTTCATTCATACAAAGATATGGGATTGAATGTTATTGGAGTAAATGCTCAAGATAAATTTTATACAGCGTTAAAAGGAATTACAGATCCGGAAGGAAAAAGAAAAGCAATTGGCAAAAGCTTTATTGAAGTCTTTGATGAAGAAGCTAAAAAGATTGAAGATGTTAAATGGTTGGCTCAAGGAACTATTTATCCAGATATTATTGAATCCGTTTCTATTAATGGTCCTTCTGCAACTATAAAATCACATCATAATGTTGGAGGTCTACCCGATTATATGAAATTGAATATAGTTGAACCCTTGAAATCCTTATTTAAAGATGAGGTTAGGCGAGTTGGAAAAACATTAAATATGAAACAGGAATTGTTGGGTCGTCATCCATTTCCGGGCCCAGGTTTAGGTATTCGAATATTAAGTGATGTTACGGCTGAGAAAGTCCGGATTTTGCAGGAAGTTGATTATATTTTTATCAATGGATTGAAAGAGCATGGTTTATACGATAAAGTTTGGCAGGCTGGAGTTATGTTAACTCCGATTCAATCAGTCGGTGTTATGGGCGATGAACGTACTTATGAAAATTTGGTTGCTCTTCGCGCAGTAAGTTCTACCGATGGAATGACTGCGGATTGGTCGCATTTACCCTATGAATTTTTGGCTGAAATTTCTAATGCTATCATCAATCGCGTAAAAGGTGTTAATCGGGTTGTTTACGATATCAGTTCTAAGCCACCTGCAACTATTGAGTGGGAATAGTATAAGTTTTATATCCCCAAATTGCTTGTTTTATATTATTCGCATTTAAAACAATATTCAACGTTTAAATGTAATAAGCTAATCTTCGTACATTTCTGACTGACGCTTGATCATTTTTAGCCTACAAATTAACTTTTTTTGTTAAATTTAGCCAATAGATATGCAATCATTTAAGAATCAGATAAAAACGTTTTTTAATTTTAATAAACGTCAAGAACGGGGCGCATTTGTTTTAATAGTGCTTATCATTCTTGCTTTTGGAATTGATTTACTTTTGCCGAAAATTATTAAGGAAGAGCCTTTCGATTTCTCTTCAACCATTGCGGAAATTGAAGCCTGGGAGGCAAGTGCAGTTAAAGAAACATCTCAAAAAACATTTAAATCCAAAACTAAAATTTCAAATAAGACTGAAAATGAGGTAATTATATTAACACCATTTGAATTTAATCCAAATAAATTTCCTAAAGACAGATGGCTAGAAATGGGAATGCCTGAATCAGTTGTTAATACTATTCTTAAATATGAATCTGCAGGAGGTAGTTTTAAGAAAGTTGATGACCTTCAAAAAATTTATGGGCTTACTGATGAAATATTTGCTCAGCTAAAAGATTTTATACAAATTCCTCCTAAAGAAACTCTAAAAGAAACCATTCATACATTAGCTGTTTCATTGACTGAAGAATCTGAAACAATTATCCTTTTGGATATTAATCGTGCAGATTCTGTAGATTTACTGCAAGTTAGAGGAATTGGACCTTTTTATGCAGGACAAATTGTGAAATATAGACAGCGATTGGGAGGTTATAATTCGCTCGAGCAAATTAAAGAACTTTATAAAATGGACAGCAGTCGGTTTTTTACTCTTCTTCCTTATTTAACATTCAAGGATACAATTTTGAATCGGATTGATATTAATACTGCTGATTTCAAAACTGTTTTAAAGCATCCTTATATTGATTATGAAACCACTAAGAAAATACTTAATCATCGAAACAGGCTTGGTCGATATGCAGGTTTGTATCAGCTTAAAAAAGATTCGATACTATCGGATAGCTTATTTACAAAGTTGAAACCCTATTTAAAAGTTGATTAAGATTATTTCCTGCAAGTATTTTTTAATAGTTTTGTGAAAAAATCAAAGCCATGATCAAATCATTTGCCAGCGATAATTGGGCAGGAGTCTGCCCCGAAGTAATGCGAGCGCTAATAGATGCAAACCAAGGACATTCTCCTGCCTATGGTGCTGATCCGCATACTTCCGAAGCAAAACAAGAATTTAAAAAATTATTTGGCCAAAAAGCCGAAGTGTTTTTTGTGTATAATGGAACAGCCGCCAATATTATTTCCTTGGCAAGTAACAGTAGATCATTTAATTCCATAATTTGTTCCGCACATGCACATATTAATGTTGATGAATGTGGTGCAGGTGAAAAATTTGCAGGAACAAAACTGCTCGATTTACCAAATACTGATGGCAAATTAACGACTGAAATGATTTTACCGCATGTTAAAGCCGATCGTTATCCGCATCAATCGGTTCCGGGAATAATTTCTATTACTCAAGCGACTGAATTGGGAACGCTATATACTGTTTCTGAAATTGAAGCTATTGCTGATTTGGCGCATAAATACAATTTGATTCTGCATGTTGATGGCGCTCGGATTGCTAATGCTGCTGTCGCCTTGAATTGCAGTATGAAAGAAATGATAACAGATACCGGAGTTGACATTCTTTCATTTGGGGGAACAAAAAACGGTATGATGTTTGGCGAATCTGTAGTATTTCTAAAGCCTGAATTAGCTGAACTTTTTGAGCTTTTCCGTAAACAGGGAATGCAACTTGCATCAAAAATGCGATTTATTTCTGCTCAATTTACAGCTCTTTTAAAAGATAATGTTTGGGAGAAGAATGCGAAACATGCTAACGAAAAGGCTCAATATTTAGGTTCAAAATTAGCCGGAATTCAAGAAATTAAGATTAGTCAAAAAATTGAGACAAACGGTATTTGGGCCATTATTCCAAAATCGCTTGCTGAAAAAATGCAAAATACACAATTCTTTTATCCCTGGGATGAATCAAAAGACGAATATCGTATTATGTGCTCCTTTGATACAACTAGAGATGAAATAGATCAATTTATTGATACTATTTTAAGCTAAGAAAACTATGACTATTTCAACTTTTATTGACGAACTAAAAGACCTTGCTTCAGAAGCTCTTCGTAAAGAATATATTCGGAATGGAGGATCGGAAAATGTGCTTGGTTTAAAATACACTTATCTACAGCATTATAAAAAGGAGCTAGGTAAAAACCATGCAATGGCTTTAAAACTTTGGGAAACACAAATTCCTGAAGTGCAGATTTTAGCGACTATGATTGCAGATCAAAATCAAATGACGGCAGAATTGATAGAGAAGTGGAACAAAGACATTAATTTTTACCTTTTAAGCGATGCTTTTATCGGGAATATTTTATCGACTTACAAAGGAGCTTTGCAATTGGCCAATAAATGGATAAATGAAAATGAAGAATATACAATGCGCCATGCTTACACCATTATTTTTATGCTTGCTAAAGAAAGCGGCATTATCCGAGATTCTGTTTTCGAAGCATATTTAAAAAGGATAGAGCAAAATATTCAAAATGCTCCTAATCGAGCTAAGGAAACAATGTTGTATTCTATTTTGAATATTGGTCGCCGAAATAAAGTAATGAATGCCAAGGCTATAGATGTAATGGAAAAGATTGGGAATGTGCAGGTTGATCATGGAACAACGGGCGGAATTACACCTGATGTATTGCAAATCTTAAAACTTGTGCGTAAATCGGATGGCTATATTTTTATGCTGCCGGGCGATATGATTTAATAAATTGACCTGAGTTAAGAATATTTCGGTTTTAGATTGGATTTGTTGAAGCTACTTTTTTTGGTGAAGTTTTGTGATTTGGAGTTTTGGCGGCCTATTTTTTTTGCCACTCCTTCCTTAAGGTATGCCTTTGGCAAAAAGCACAAAAACACCAAAATGCACCAAAATCCTTAACAATAATTTTAGACTTTTTCTAAGCCATTGCCTTAAAATAATCTTTTAAAACCTCTGCGTTCAATTCATTGGGAGTAAATATTTCTAATAATTTAGCTGTTTTGCTTTTGTCGAAGAACGTCTTTAAAGCTATATCCAAACTTTTTAATGAATCGGCAGATTGGTATTCAATTCCAGCTTCTTCGGCTAACGATTTTGCTTTTCTGTTATGTTTAGTTTCAAAAAAGATTTCTAATTCAGGCAATTGACTTGGGCCCTCAATAAAACGAAATATTCCGCCACCGCTATTATTTATTACTATAATTCGCAGATGTGTCGAGATATAATTATTCCACAGTGCATTACTGTCGTAGAAAAAACTTAAATCGCCGCTGATGATTGTGGTTAATATATTACTTACCCAAGCTGCTCCGACTGCTGTAGAAATGCTGCCATCAATTCCACTTGTTCCACGGTTAGATTCAACAGTTAAAGAAGAATCCAAATTAAACAATTGCGAATACCGAACAGGTGTACTATTGGCAAAATGAACATTGGAATTTGAAGGTAAATTCTTTAAAAGCTGTTCAAAAACAGTTAAATCGGAATAAGGAACAGAGCGAAAGAAATGTTGGTGCTTGATTTTCGCTTTTTCCTTTTGGTCTATCCAGACTGACTTATAATCAGAAGGATTATTAATCGCCAATAAACTCATTTTTTCAAAGAATAGAAGTGGATTAATAGGAACTACCAGACTTAAATGAAAAAAAGTGTCTAAGTGTTCGTTTGCTTCATCAATATGCCAATGATTGTATTTCTTTTCAGTTCGTAAAAATGCCTTAATTTTCTTTGAAACGATATTGCTATTGAAAGTGATTAATAAATCAGGAAGGAAATTATCTTGCTGCTCACCAGGAAGAGTGGCAAGCGTTTTATCAATGCAGTTAATGAATTCAGCAGATGAAATATTGGAGGTCGTTTCGCTCAAAACAATTACCGAAGGGTCTTTGCTTATTTCTGTCAAAACAGCTTTTAATTGCTTATTTGGTTTTTGTTGCCCGATTATTATCATCTTTTTTGAACTCGAATTCCAGGTTTTTGCCAAAAGTTCAAACTCGCTTTCCAAGATATTTGCGCTTTCTTCAACTGCTTCAAACTGTGCCAAAACAGGATTATCTTTTGGTTTCTGACCATAAATAGGTTCAGTAAATGGAATATTGATATGTGCAGGGCCTTTATCAGGAAATTGAGTGGCTCTTATTGCCTCTAATGTTAAAGTTTGATATTCAATCAATTCTTCTTCAGAATCGGGGTTTTCAGAAAGTTGAATGCTTTTTTTAATATAATTGGCATAAATATTTCGTTGTCGAATTGTTTGACCATCACCGCGATCAATCATATTTTCAGGCCTGTCGGCCGATATAACTAATAGAGGAATTTTTTGGTAATAAGCTTCAGCAAGAGCAGGGGAGTAGTTTAAAAGAGCACTTCCTGATGTGCAACTCAATACAACCGTTTCGCCGGTTTTTTGGGCAATTCCTAAAGCGAAAAATCCTGCACTTCGCTCGTCTATAATGCTGTAGCAGGTAAATTCTTTATATCGCGGAAAAGTAGCAATAAGAGGAGCATTCCTACTCCCTGGTGAAAAAACAATGTGTTTAACATTATTGGCAATAAGTAATAAACTGAGGTGTTCAAGTCCTTTTTTATCTGAAATCATAACACAAAGTTCGTGTTTTTTTAGATGCAAGCAAAAAACAGGCCGCTTTGTTTTACTTAATTTTATGCTGTTTATGGGTATTATAGAATGAGAATTCTTGTAAGTTTATTTTGCCACTAAATCTCTAAAGCACCAAATCTCACCAAAAACTAAAGTATTTCAAATACTGATGATAGAGTTTTATCTTAAGCTCATAAATTATACTTTGGTGTTATTTTGTGTCTTGGTGCGTTGGTGGCGTTTTTTATTTTTTTTGATGAAGATATGAAACCTATTAGCACATATCCAATAGAGTCCTTAGGCATATAACGAACAAGCCTCTTTCCCTTTTTGTTGAGTTGATAATCCTCCTTTTTGCAATCGTTTGAGATTATTTGTTAATTTAATAACAATTGAAGATTAAAATGCCATTTTATAAGGGTTTTTTGAAAAAGAATTTCGACCTTTGTACTCAGAAAATATCAGGTTATGCCCAAGAAAGACATCCTATTTTTTTTCGTACTATTTCTGTTATTCCTCCCTTTTTTTATCTGTCCACCTGCATATCAGTTTTATATAGATTTTAACAGTGATCATGGATTGATAATGGCATTTGTGAAATTCGCCATTCTTGCCACTTTAGGTGAAGTAATTGGATTACGAATTAGAAAAGGAGTTTATACTGAGAAAGGTTTTGGGATTTTGCCGCGAGCTATAGTTTGGGGATTTTTAGGCCTTACAATTAAACTTGCATTTGTTATTTTTGCATCCGGAACACCTGTTTTTCTGGTGTATTTAGGATTTGATGACGCGGCAGTAGTTATGAAAAACGATTTAAGTTGGGCAAAAGTTGGTGTTGCATTTTCTATCAGCTTAACTATGAATTTGATTTATGCTCCTGTTATGATGACAGCGCATAAGATTACAGATAAGCATATTATTCAGAATAAAGGAACGTTGAGCGGATTCTTTAGTCCGATAAAAATTCGCCAAAACTTTGTCAATTTAAATTGGGATTTGATGTGGAATTTCGTTTTTAAAAAGACAATTCCGTTTTTTTGGATTCCGGCACATACTATAACATTTTTGTTACCGCTCGATTTTCAAATATTATTTGCGGCTATTTTAGGAATTGCCTTAGGAACTATTTTGGCAGTAGCCGAATTATTTAAAGATTAAATTGTTTAAAAACAAGAATTTTAAGAGCTATGATAAATACACCAATAGACGCTAAAATTGTAAGTCAAAAGATTAACGAAAGTACTATTAAGGAAGTTGGGAAAGCTACAATTCGTGAAATTAAGCGACTTGTTGATGAAATTGAATCCGCCACCGGAGAAAAGTATATTCGTATGGAAATGGGAATTCCGGGATTACCACCAAATAAGTTTGGAGTTGATGCTCAAATTGAAGCTCTGCAAAAAGGAGTTGCTGCAATTTATCCTGATATTCAAGGTATTCCGGTTCTGAAATCAGAAATCTCCCGCTTCGTCAAGAACTTTCTAAATATAGAAGTTAAACCCGAAGGTTGCCTGCCAACTGTAGGTTCAATGCAAGGTAGTTTTGCTTCTTTTTTAGCATTATCTCGAATTTATAAAGAGCGTAATACAACTTTGTTTATCGATCCTGGATTTCCTGTACACAAAATGCAGCATAAAGTTCTGAATCTTGATTATGAAACCTTTGATGTATACAATTATCGTGGTGATGCATTAAAAGTAAAGCTTGAGTCTTATTTTTCGCAAGGTCATATCCATTCAGTAATTTATTCTAATCCCAATAATCCATCTTGGATTTGCTTTACCGAAAAAGAACTGCAAATAATTGGTGAATTGGCTACTAAATACGATATAGTGGTTATGGAAGATCTTGCCTATTTTGCAATGGATTTCCGCAAGGATTATTCTCAGCCCGGCCAAGCTCCATATCAACCAAGTGTTGCAAATTATACTGATAATTATATACTGTTTATTTCTTCTTCAAAAGCGTTCAGTTATGCAGGTGAGCGGATAGGAATGATGGTTATCAGCGATGTTCTGTTTCAACGTAAATTCGAAAATCTGCTCAATTATTATGTTAGTGATGGTTTCGGCTATTCCATGGTTTTCGGTACGATTTATCCTTTAAGTTCAGGAACTTCTCACTCAGCACAATATGGTTTGTATGGGATTTTAAAGGCAGCTAATGAAGGTCAATTTAATTTTGTAGTAGATGTAAAATTATATGGCGAGAATGCTAAAATTATGAAGCGATTGTTCACCGAAAATGGCTTTAAAATTGTTTACGATAAAGATGAAAACGAGCCAATTGCCGATGGGTTTTATTTCACTTTTTCTTATCCGGGAATGGATGGAGCTGAGCTATTGAACAAATTGGTGTATTATGGAATAAGTGCCATTTCATTAGCGATTACCGGTAGTGAAAGAATTGAAGGAATTAGAGCTTGTACATCTCTTATAAAGAAAAGTCAATTCTCTGATCTGGAAGCCAGATTGAAGGCTTTCCACAAGCATCATTCTTAGATTATTGTTTTTCTGATAACGACAATTTTTAATCGTTCTAAACAGAAGGCAACGGATTGATAATTAATAAAATAGAAATAATTATAGTGAATAATTTCGATATGCAAATAATAGCATATCCGATTTCAAATGAAACCAAAACTATTCCCATATTAGTTTGCTAAATTTGCATAAAATTAGATTTTAAATTAAAAATATATAACAATGGCTACAATTGAGGAAATGAAAGCTGCTCATAAGATTAAGAACAGTTGGAATTATACTTGGAAAGCTTTAGACAAAGGCTATACCGATAAAATTTTATACATTAACGTTGGTACAAGTGAGATTAAGGAAAAGCCTGTTCCTGCCGAAATGAAGAAGAAATTTATCGGAGGAAAAGGATATGGTTTGCGCTTGCTTTGGGACGCAACAACACCTACAACTCAGTGGGACGATCCTGAAAATGAGATTAATATTTCATCAGGCCCCATTGGCGGCATTACACAATATTCAGGTACAGGAAAATCGATCGTAGTAACAATTTCTCCTCAAACCAATATTCCTATCGATAGCAATGTTGGTGGATTTTTTGGCCCTTTCCTAAAGTTTTCAGGCTTCGATGCAATCGAAATTCAGGGCAAAGCCGAAAAAGATGTTATTCTTTATATTGACGGAGTAACACATAAAGTAGAGATTTACGAAGCCCCGATTGAACCACTTGATAGTCATATTCTGGCTGCAAATTTAACCGAAATGTTTGCCAATGATGATAAAGATAAGCGAAATATCGGTGTAATTTCCACAGGCGACGCAGCTGATCATTCTTTAATCGGAATGCTTAACTTCAGCTTCTACGATCCCAGACGTAAAGAAGTGAGGTTAAAACAAGCTGGCCGTGGTGGTATTGGCACAGTTCTTCGTAACAAAAAAATTAAAGCTGTTGTTGTAAAAATTCCTGGAGTAAAAGGAAATTTAAACAATGTAGTCGATTTAGCTGCCATCCAGGAACGTGGAAAACGATTCAATCGCGAAATGCGCGAATTGGATGATAGTCAGGCAGAAATGAAATCGAAAGGTACTGTTCACTTGACTAACGTAATGAATGATTACGATATTCTTCCGATTAATAATTTCAAGTTTGGAACTTCCGAAGATGCTCATAAAATTCACTCCGATATTTATAAAAGCTTTTTCACCCAAGGTGTTCCCGATGGTTGTTGGATAGGTTGTAATATGTCTTGCACCAAAGGTGTAGATAATTATCTGCTCAGATCAGGACCTTATGGCGGAAGTCGTGTTTTGGTTGATGGCCCTGAATATGAATCTGCTTCATCACTTGGTTCAATTATGGGCATTTTCAATCCCGATTTTACCATCGAAAGCAATTTCTATTGCGATACTTATGGAATTTGCACCATCAGTTGGGGCACAATTATGGGTTTCTTAATGGAATGCTACGAAAATGGTATTTTAAATGAAGAACGTACTGGCGGCCTCAAATTAAACTTTGGAAATGCCGATCATGCTATGGATTTGCTTCATCTATTAGCCAAAGGTGAAGGATTTGGAAAAATTGCCGGATTAGGTGTTCGTAGATTGAAAGATTTATTCATTGAAAATGCTTGGGGTGATCCTCAGTTTATCAATGATATCGGAATGGAAAACAAAGGTCTGGAGTATTCGCAATATGTGTCTAAAGAATCTTTAGCTCAACAAGGCGGATATGCCATGACCAATAAGGGTCCTCAGCACGACGAAGCTTGGTTGATCTTTATGGATATGGTAAATAACCAGATTCCAACTTTCGAAAATAAAGCCGAAGCCTTGCATTATTTCCCAATGTTCCGTACCTGGTTTGGTTTACAAGGTTTATGCAAATTGCCTTGGAACGATGTGGAGCCTGAAAGTAATGGCGAAACCGACGAGCCAGCCAAAGTTCCTGAGCATGTTGATAATTATGTAACGATATACAGAGCAGTAACCGGCGATATGAGTTTTGATAAGCACGAAATGATTCGTCAGTCGGAACGCGTTTATAATTTCCAACGTATTTTCAATATCCGTAGAGGTTTCGGTTTGCGTAAGCACGATGCACAACCCTATCGTGCTGCAGGTCCTGTAACTCAGGAAGAGTACTTGTCTCGTGAAGAGCGTTACGATGGCCAAATAAAAGATATTCTTGAAATTGATCCAGTTGGTAAATCAATTGAGGAGAAAATGGAAATCACTCGTAAATATCGTTTAGATCAATACGAAAAACTACTCGATGCTGTTTATTCCCGTCGTGGTTGGACCAAGAATGGAGTTCCAAAAATGGAACATCTTAAAAACTTGGGAATGGACTTACCCGAATTGATTGATATTATTAAAGATCTTCAGGACTAATCTAAATTAAATAATAAAGAAGGGTCATTGCAGTTTTGTGATGACCTTTTGTTTTTTTGTAATTTCGCATAAATGAAAACAGGCATTCTAAGCACAGAAGATGATTTGATGGGAAAGGCCTTGGCTAAATACCATAAAGGCGAAGGGGTTTCCATGTTAACAGTGCTATGCGATATTGCTGAGGATGAAACATATGATTTGGCATATTTTTTCCGAACTTATGAAGAAATGCCCGAAACTGAAAAACGCGCCTTGGATTTAGTTAAAGGCAAAACCTTGGATGTAGGTTCCGGAACAGGCATTCACGCAAAAATCCTACAGCAGAAAGGTATCCATATTAAAGCTATTGATATTTCGCCCTATGCCATTCAATTGGCCGAAGAGCAAGGTGTAAAGAATGCTGTTTGTCAAAATTTCTATGATTTAAAAGATGAAAAATTTGATACACTTTTATTTTTGATGAATGGAATCGGTCTAGTGGAAACTTTGGATGGATTTGAAGCTTTTTTCAAGAAATGTGATGAACTATTAGTTGATGATGGCCAGATCATTTTCGATTCATCGGATTTGATTTACTTAATGGAAGACGAAGATGGAAGCTATAAAATAAATTTAAATGATGCTTATTATGGCGAGGTGGAATTTCAAGTGGAATACGATTATGTAAAAGGGGATCCATTTCCTTGGCTTTTTATCGATTTTGAAAATTTGGCATTTTATGCCGAACAATATGGTTTTCAGGCAGAATTGATTTATGAAGATGAGCATTTTAATTATTTGGGAAGGATTGTTAAAAGATAAGTAATAATCAGATTGTAAAATCAATCTCAATTAGCTTTGTGTACCTTTGTGCTACTTTGAGTACCTTTGTGTAATAGCTATTCCACTGAGATTCACTCCCAAAGGGATGCCTTTGGCAAAAGAAGACACGGAGCAACACAGAGTATTTTGAAATATAAATGGTTTCCAAAAATGCAGAAAGTATTTACAGTTGATAAAATCCGTTTGGCCGATCAATACACTATTGAAAACGAGCCCATAAAATCCATTGATTTAATGGAACGAGCAGCTAATGCTTGTGCTGATTGGCTTTTAGAAAGAACATCCAAAACAGAATCATATGCTATATTTTGCGGCTCAGGAAATAATGGCGGCGATGGTTTGGCTATCGCTCGTTTGCTTTGTAATCAGGAATTAAAAATTCGGGTTTTTATCCGTGAAGCCGAGCGTTATTCTCCCGATTTTTTGATAAATCTTGATCGATTAAAAAACTTGAAGTGCTTTCCAATAATCACTCTCAAAGTTGAAACTGATTTCCCCGAAATAAAAGAACAGGAAATTGTGATTGACACGCTCTTCGGCTCCGGTTTGTCAAAACCATTGCAAGGATTCGAAGCGAAGCTTGTGAAACACTTGAATCATCAAAATGCGCTTAAAATAGCCATCGATATTCCAAGCGGATTGTTTGCAGATAAATCGAGTGAAAGCAAAAATGCAGAGCGTTTCAAAGCGGATTATACCTTAAGTTTTCAATTCCCTAAGTTGGCTTTTTTTATGTCTGAAAACGATGCATTTGTTGGCGATTGGCAGGTTTTGGATATAGGTTTATCTCAGGAATATATTCAAAAAACTGATACTGATTACTTTATTTTGGAGTCAATTTCAGCAATGGAACTTATTCGTCCAAGAGATAAATTTTCGCATAAAGGAAGTTATGGTCATGGTTTATTAATAGCAGGAAGTATGGGTAAAATGGGAGCTGCTGTTTTGGCCGGAAAAGCAGCTTTGCGCTCAGGAGCAGGATTAATCACAGTTCATCATCCAAAGAGTGGATTAAGCATCATTCCTACATCTGTACCTGAATTAATGACGAGTATCGATGAGAGCGAAACAGTTTTTTCAAAAAGTCCCAATTTATCAAATTATTCGGCTATTGCTATTGGACCCGGACTAGGAACTGCCAAAGCAAGTCAATCTGCTTTTAAATTTTTAATTCAAGAAAGTAAAGTCCCTCTAGTTATAGATGCAGATGCCTTGAATATTCTTGCAGAGAACAAAACCTGGTTAAGTTTCTTGCCGAAAAATTCGATTTTAACACCACATCTAAAAGAGTTTGAACGACTTGCTGGGAAAATGGAAAATGATTTTGAGCGTTTGGATAAGCAAATAGCGTTTGCCAAAAAATATCAGGTTTATGTTCTATTAAAAGGTGCTCATTCAAGTATTGCTTGTCCCGATGGGAAAGTATTTTTTAATTCAACAGGAAATCCTGGAATGGCTACCGGTGGTTCGGGCGATGTTCTGACAGGAATATTATTAGGATTAAAAGCACAGAATTATACATCTTTGCATGCTTCAATTTTAGGAGTATTTTTGCACGGCCTAGCAGGTGATTTTGCCGCTGAAAATAAAGGACAGGCGAGTTTAATTGCCGGAGATATTGTTGATTCCATCCCTGAAGCTTTCATGAGCTTGATTAATTAAAGTGCTTCAAGTGAATAGCTCTGTTTTTTGGCAATGGTTTTTTTATTTATGTTTACTGAAGAATGAATTACGAAGAAACATTAGCGTTTATTTATAGTCAACTCCCAATGTTTCAGCGAATAGGAGCGGCTGCATACAAGGCCAATCTCGACAATACGTATGCATTGATGGAAGTGTTAGGTCAACCGCATCAAAAATTCAAATCTGTTCATATTGCAGGGACAAACGGGAAAGGTTCAACAGCGCATATGCTTGCATCTATTTATCAGGAAGCAGGATTCAAAACTGGTCTATATACTTCGCCTCATTTAAAAGATTTCAGAGAACGAATTCGCCTAAACGGCGAAATGGTTTCCAAGGAATTTGTTGTTGATTTTGTTGAAAAATACTCTGAAAAATCCAATTCTATTTCTCCTTCTTTTTTTGAGCTTACTATGGCTATGGCGTTTAAGTATTTCGCTGAAGAAGAAGTGGATATAGTTATATTGGAAACAGGAATGGGTGGAAGATTAGATAGTACTAATATTGTAATTCCCGAGCTTTCGATCATAACAAATATCGGTAAGGATCATATGCAGTTTTTGGGCGATACTCTTCCAAAAATTGCTGAAGAAAAAGCAGGGATTATAAAAAAAGATATTACTGTTTTGATAGGAGAAAAACAAGCAGAGGCTCAATCCGTCTTTGATCAAAAAGCAAGAGAACAATTGTCGCCAATTTTTTATTCGGATGATTTAATAAAGCTTAAAAAGAGTGATGATGATTCTTATTGGTTCAGAATTGAAACGAAAAATAATGAGTCTATTGTTGATCTCAATTTTCCACTTCATGGTAGCTATCAAACAAAAAATTTAAAAACAGTTGTGGCGGCTGCCATTCTGTTGAAATTACCTTTTGATAAGATTAAAAAGGGAATTGAAAATGTAATTAAAAATACACATTTTGCAGGTCGTTGGCAAATATTAAAACAGAAGCCGCTAACAATCTGCGATACAGCGCATAATGAAGACGGGTTACGCTATGTTGTGAAACAATTGGAGCAAACAATGCATAAAACTTTGCATTTTATTTTAGGAGTAGTAAATGATAAAGATATTGAACATATTTTGATGTTATTACCAAAAGATGCTATTTATTATTTCTGCAAAGCAGATATTCCACGTGGATTAGATGTAGATATTCTTCAGGAAAAAGCCAAAAAGGTCGGATTAACTGGAGTTTCCTATCAAAGTGTAAACGATGCATTAAAAGCTGCCCAAAATAATGCTTTAAAAGATGATTTGGTGTTTGTCGGCGGTAGTACATATACGGTGGCGGAGGTAGTATAATATTGTTTATTTTCTCCTTTTCTTTCTATGAAATTTATCTGTTTGCCAATTTGCCGGATTATTGAAGATATATTCGGAAATCCGTTGGTATTCACCATCATTTCTGATAATATGGTCGTGAAAACGGGATTGCCATCCAAAATCAACGTCAATTAATCGGGCGTTTTTGGTTACCACCGATTTATAGGAACGGATAATGGTTGAAATCGTTCCCGGTTTTGGGGATATCATTGCCATTTGTACGTTTTTGATAGGGGGTTTGGTTGGGTTGGTCGTGGTAGATACGTTGCATTGCAACGTATCTACGCATTGCAACGTATCTGCCGTGGTTGGATCCCCACCAATTTTATCAATTATCAATATTCCATGAACGTGGTTGGGCATCACCACAAAATTTCCTAATTCGATAAATGAAAAATGTTTCGGTATTTCAATCCAATATTGTTCTGCCAATTTACCGATGGCATTTAATGCCATTTCATTATTTTCTATTTCACCAAAAAAATGTTCCCTGTTCTTTGAACAAATTGTAATAAAATATGCGGCGTTGCTGCCATAATCCCAATTCTGCAATCTCGCAGATGCAATGCGATATTTGTTTTGGAATTTCTTCATTATTATTCAAATGTAAAAAATGTTTTTCTCGGTCATATCAAACATTTCAATTCCGAATTATTAGAATTTGAAGCGAAGATAAAAATTCAAAATCCGCCAAAAAAACATTATTAAAAAGCTATTCCAATCGAGAATGCAAACCTTGCTCCAGGAATAAGAAAATTAGAAGCTTTTGCACCTACGGAGTGAGCTCCTTTTTCAAATTCAAGTGAACTTCCAATTAAAGGAATATCTGTAAAGTTGCCTTCAATTTCATCGAATAATTCATTTATAGGTATAGTGCCATTATTATCTGTAATAGTTATACTCGAGCTAGCCGATTTAACTTCTAAACCTAAAAAAGACCATTCTAAAGTAATCACATTAGCAATCAGACATTGCACTCCCATTTGTACACCTCCTCCATAAGCAGAATAATCTCCATCGAAACTAGTTGGATAAGATTCATTATCAAATGTAAATTCTGAATCAAAATCTAATGTAAAACTTTCGTATTTCAAATAAGGCTCAATATAAAATCCAAAGGGAGCGCCTTTTTTTGAAAAATTAAATCGGTAACCTGGCATAAATAACATACCTGATACTTTACCGTTATCAAGGCTAAAGTCGTCTGAAGGAAGATCAGGTGCGTAATCTAAAGGATTTATACCACTCGGTAATCCTAAATTAAATGTAAAAGATGAGTTTTCGTTTATAACTCTTTCGTACCCAATAGTTGCTTTTCCAAATATCAGACTTGTTGGATAAAATTTTAAAACATTTCTTTTGCTAGCAGGCTGTTCATTTTCCGTCTGAGCATTTGTAATTGAAATTGCAAATGCCATGATACTAATTAATAAAAGATGTCTTTTCATGATATGATTTTTTGATTTCAGGGCTAAATATACAATCATTTATTTTCAAACGGAAAAAATCATTAAAATTGTAGATTAATTTTTTATTGAATGAGACCAGAAAATGCCGAAGCTAGAATTGCTGAATTAAGTGCAGAAATCAATAAGCATAATCAGCTGTATTACGATAAATCTAATCCTTTAATTAGCGATTATGATTTTGATATGCTTTTAGAAGAGTTGATTCGCCTTGAAAAAGAATTTCCTGAATTCAAATTGGCGGATTCTCCTACTCAACGCGTAGGTGGAAGTATCTCCAAATCTTTTGAACAACATATTCATAAAAACCCAATGCTCTCTCTTGGTAATACTTATTCAGAAGAAGATTTATATGATTTCGATCAGCGTGTGAAGAAATTTGCCAATGTAGAAACTGTTGAATATGTATGCGAATTAAAATACGATGGTGTTGCCATCAGCTTGCTGTATAAAAACGGAGTGTTAGATAAAGCGGTAACTCGTGGCGATGGTGTAAAAGGAGATATAGTAACCAATAATATTAAAACCATTCGCTCAATTCCTTTGCGCTTAGAATCAGAAAAAAGTCCTACTGAACTAGAAATGCGCGGAGAAATATTATTTCCAAAAGATGCATTTTTAAAACTTAATAATGAACGGCTTGGGATAGGCGATGCTCCTTTTGCCAATCCTAGAAATGCCGCATCGGGAACTATCAAAATGCAAGACTCTTCGGTGGTTGCAAAGCGACCATTAGAATGCTTTTTATACTATGTTTTAACAGAAGAAAAAAGCTTCGAGAGCCATTATCAAAGTTTGGAATTCGCAAAGGAGATTGGATTTAATGTTCCCAATACTATGGCTCTTTACAGTAACATTGAAGGTATATTTGAATTTATTAAAGATTGGAATAATGCAAAGGATAAGTTAAATTTTGAGATTGACGGAGTTGTGATTAAGGTGAACGATTTTGCCTTGCAAAAAAGATTGGGATTTACGGCAAAATCACCTCGTTGGGCAATTTCATATAAATTTAAAGCTGAAAGAGTTCAAACGCGTTTGTTATCAGTAGATTTTCAGGTGGGTAGAACTGGTGCAATAACTCCGGTAGCGAATTTAGAACCAGTTCAATTAGCCGGAACAACAGTAAAGCGTGCTTCTTTGCATAATGCCGATATTATGGAACAGCTGGATATTCGTTTAAACGATTTGGTATATGTGGAGAAGGGAGGAGAGATAATTCCGAAAATTGTTGGTGTGAATAAAGCTTCCCGTGGAGATGAAAGTAATACTCTTACTTATATTGATAAATGCCCGGAATGTGGAACTAATTTAATCAGAAATGAAGGTGAAGCCAATCATTATTGCGCAAACGATGTGAAATGTCCACCACAGATAAAAGGTAGAATAGAACATTTTATTTCGCGTAAAGCAATGAATATTGATAGTTTGGGTGAAGGAAAGGTAGAGATGCTTTTTGATAAAGGCTTGGTAAATAACTTATCCGATCTCTTTCAATTAAAATATGAAGATCTTATTGGGGTAGAAAAGACTTTTGTTTCCGAAGACGGTTCTAAAACAAAAATCATGAGTTTGCGCGAAAAATCGGTTGAAAATATTCTTACAGGGATTGAAAGATCTTTAGAAATGCCTTTCCCAAAAGTGTTGTATGCATTGGGTATTCGCTATGTAGGTGAAACTACAGCAAAAAAATTGGCCAAACATTTCAAAAGTTTAAAGGAACTACAAAAGGCAAGTCTTGAAGAGCTTGTCGAAGTTGATGAAATAGGAGACAAGATTGCTAATAGTGTCCTTAACTATTTTGCTACAGATGGAAGACAAGTAGAATTGGAACGTTTATCGGCGGCAGGATTGAATTTTGAATTAGGGGAACAAGAACAAAATGTTTCTAATATTTTGGAAGGTAAATCATTTGTTGTGAGTGGCATCTTTGAAAAGTACTCTAGAAATGAAATTAAAGCACTTATCGAACAAAACGGAGGCCGTAATGCAGGATCGATTTCTGCTAAAACAGATTTTGTTTTGGCTGGTGAAAATATGGGTCCTGCAAAGCTGAAAAAAGCAGAAAAGTTAAATATCCCTATTCTCTCTGAAGTAGAATTTATACAAATGATTGAAAATTAAGTAATTAACGGTAATTTAACAATAAATTTGCTGCCTTTATCGGGAGCACTTTCAACTTTTATTTCACCTTCGAGCATACTTATCGATTTGTTTAAGATTGAAAGACCCATTCCTGTCCCTTCAATATTTGTTACATTCTTGGCACGATAAAACGAATCAAAAATCATAGAAAGTGTTTCTTTATCCATTCCTAGTCCCTGATCAATAACTTCTATAGTAAAATTTGATTTGTTTTTACTGATGTTAAGATTAACTGTACTATCCTTTTCAGCATATTTAAAAGCATTCGAAAGCAAATTATTGAAAATATGGCCTAGAAGTTTTTTATCAGTTTTACAAACGCCAAAATTTTTATCGATATTATGAATAAATTTATGTGATTTACCGATGCCAATTTCCATTTTGAAAATTAAATCCTTGAAATAGGCATCAAAATCCACTGGCATTAATGATACCTCATATTTTCCTGATTCAAATTTTTCAACCAATAGCACATCATTAAGTAACTCTATTAATTCAGCAACCGACTTTTTTACCAAATTAGTATGACGAAAAACTTTTTCTTTTGATTGATCTTTTTCAATCAGTCGTTCCATAATTTCGGCCGAACTCATAATAGTAGTCATAGGCGTTCGGAATTCATGCGAAATAGTAGTAACTATACGTGATTTAAACTCATTTACTTCTTTTTCGCGAAGAAGTGCTGTTTCTAACAGCTCGTTTTTATTTTTCAGTTCTATCGTACGTTCTTCAACCTTTTGTTCAAGCACGGCATTTAATTTCTGAAGTTCGAGTTGCTTTTCTTTTAACTGTAAATCAACTAGATGTCGAGCATAACCCATTTCCACAACGGTTCTAATCAGCTCTTTACTAATGGGTTTTAAAATATAACCAAAAGGAGTTGTTTGCAAAGCGCGAGCAAAAACACTATCTTCAGCATTTGCAGTAACATAGATAATAGGGATGCCAAATCGATCGGTAATGATTTGGGCTGCACCAATACCATCTTGCTTACCAGGCATATCAATATCCATTAAAATTAAATCTGGGCGGCGCTCTTCAGCCATTTGAATGCAATCATCTGTATTCGTTGCTAATCCAACAAACGTATATCCTAATCTTTTGATTGTGATTGTCATCATTTTACCAGAAAGCACATCGTCTTCAGCGATTAAAATGGAAATATTTGATTCTTGCATATGGGCAACTTCTATTTCGAATAATAAAAATTTGTAAAAGGGACTTGATTTTCAAGCTGTTTTCTCGTACCAAAACTAAGCATTTTACTCTTAAAATTAATATTTCTTATCAACAATAATTCATAGTAAAATTATAAATAGATTAAAATCAGATATATACGAATTTTGTATGTTTAGAACTCTGTTAATATATTGATAATGAAATCGAAAAGAGATAATGTGATAAGCTTAAATTTGAAAGAGTAGGAACATATCTGCATGTTGCTATCTATTATTAAAACAGTTAAATATAAAATGGTTAATTACAGTAAACATATATTTGGGAATAAAATTCAACAAATATTGTTGCCTATTTTTGTTGTTTTCTCATTGAACATTCTAGCTGTAACGCCCGTAAAAAAACCTGCAAATGTTTCATCACCGGTAATTGATGATATTACAGGTGACTTTTTACCTGATACTGTTAATGTATTTAAGATTGCAAAAGATGTGAGCCAGATTTTTGCAGATGCTGTAAAATTTACTTCACTCAATGATGTTTATGGAGATACACTATACCTAGACGCCTTATTTACTAATAATTACACTTCGAATGATGTGGCTGAGGCTTATAGAAATGATGTGAATGCACGCATTAGATCGCAAAGAGGCGATTTGGGATTAGACTTTTATGCAGACTATGCTGAAAATTTCACTCCCGGATGGTCTTATGATGAGCAAATAACTTACAAACGACGTGTTTATTTTGGAGTAGAATGGAATGTAATAAAAGGAGGATTTTTAGCGTCTCGTGCAAAAATTGATCAACTTAAATATGATTTCGACCTAAAAAGTATTGATGCTGAAAAACAGGCATCAGCTGAAAATTACCGTTATGTTTTCAATTATATAAATTACATCTTTAATAAGCAGAAAATTGATGTTTTAAAAGAACGCTATGGTTTAGTTGAGCAACAACTTAAATATACTACCGAACTCTATCATTTGCGTTATATAGGTTGGGAAAGAGTATTGAAGGTTCGCGCAAAACTTGAAGATTTAGATCAGCAAATTGGGCAATTAGCTGATTTTAATCAGCATATCCCCAATAATATTCCAGATACTTTACTAAGTAATAAATACTCAGCTGAAAATCTTCCATTAGTAGATGTAGACTTGGATAAATTGATGCAGATATATCATAATAATGAAACTACTGATAATATAGCGGCCATAAAATTAGCAATGTATGCCGGAGGAATGAAGTGGTGGCAGGATATTTCTTTAAAACCATATTTAAGGTATAATACTTATTTTGATGAATTTAGTGATAAACTCCAATACGGCTCCGGCGGTGTATCTCTAAGAGTTCCTTTGCGCTTTAAAAACAAAAGAAATCTTGTTAGGGCACAGGATAGAATTTATCAGGCTGAGGGAATGTCGGAATTTCAGGCGGGCGATAACGAATTGGTAAATCATTATGCTGAATTTGCTTTTAAATTAAAGCAAATTAAAGAATTTTATTATAAAAAATTAAACGCTGATGAATTGATTCGCAAGGAGTTGGTTAAAAAAGATTTTGAAGATATTGGGTTCAATCCTATCTTTACTTTAGGATTAATCGATGAAAAGAAAAACATTGAAGCTGAGATAATTGATATTAAAAAGCTGCTATATATTCAATTGACAAAAATGGCCTTTTATCTGGATCAGAGATCTCCAATGTCATTTGTTGAAATACTTAATCCACTCGATTTTACATCTCGTTATACCACAGGAGTGCAGGTTTTTGTTGATGAGGAATCTTTTGAAAGAATGGAAAACCACGAATTGGTTAATTATTTGTGGAAAAATGAATTTAGAGACGTCATCATAGAAATAGATTCTTGGAGTTTAAGTCCTAAAATTATCGATGCAATCGAAAAAGCATCACAAGACCATATCTATTTTTCATTAAGTATGAAGATTCCCGATGGTCAAACATACCCTAATGTAAATAGCGATTTGCAAGAAATTAGTAAAATTAACAACAAATATTTAAACGGGCTTCATTATAAATTGTATTTGGAGCAGGATCCGTTTCTTGCACGTGAAGTTAAAGAAGTTAATTTCTCAGATTGGGTAGATGATATTGATATTAGTCTTAAACCGGATGATATACGTCTAAGCGTTACTATAACGGATGATTTACCGATGAATATTTTGAATAGAGTATATAATAAATTTGATTTGGTTTTTGTGCCATCCGACGGAACTCCAAATCGTGAAAAACTTGAAAATAAACTGATACAAGAGTTATCAATAGCTAAAAATAAATTAACAGTTGTTTTAGATGCAAATGACTTTGCTGATCGTCTTCACCTTGAAAATTATATGGAAAATATCAATAAAGAAACAGGAGTTGAAAATTTTGCATTTTCAAATGTTGAAAGCATGATGCTTGCCGATTTACGTGCTTACGAGATGGGTGAGAAAAATAGAATGGCTTCAGAAGAAGTTTTGTCAACATTCCGGAATCAAATATTTTCTGATGAGCAGAAAAACAGGGCAACTTTGCAGGCAAGTCTTGATGCAATTAAAAATGAAGTACAGGAGAGCAATAATCGAGATGTAAATTCGCAAAAAGTAAATATTGAGATTAGTGACAATCGCAGAGATAATCTGTCAAGTCAAGCAGCAATTGTTAATCCTACTACATCTGTGAAGGGATCTTGGCAAATTCAAATTGCGGCAGCCAAAAGCATTCTAACAGAACAATATTTGAAGAATACATTAAAGGTTAATGAACCAATTAGCACACATAGAATAGGTGGATATTATAAATATACATTTGGAAATTACAAAAATGAATACGAAGCTAAGGTAGCTTTAGGGAATTATAAATCGCAATCAGGAAATGCTGGAGCGTTTATCGTGAAGTATTAACAAAATATAGGAACTAAATGAAACCATTTCAATTTAAATCGAAAGCAACGGTACTTCGAGGAGTTAAAGAGGAGCACTCGCCCAAAAGAACAAATTGGGACAGGGTAATCTATTTAATTCTTTTCTTACTTATTTTCATATCCTTGTTGTTTTATACTTTACAAAAAAATGTTTTTATTAACGTTGATGGTCAAATCTTTACGGAACGTTTTACCGTTAACTTTCCGGAAGACATCATTGTTGAAAATTATTTTTATGAAGAAGGCGACACTATTAAAAAAGGTGACAGGTTGTTTTATTATAGATGGAACCTTGATGGAGATGATGACGGTGGAAATGGCGGTGGAGTTGCAGTAGCAGTTTCAGGAGGTAGTGGTTCAAATAATTATGATTGGTATTTAAAAGAACGTATTCAAACTCAGAGGGAAATCAGCATAAAGTTAATTGAAATTCAAGAAATAGATGCTAACACTAAGCGTATTCTTGCTGACTTGGAAAGATTGAAAAAAGAAGTGTATTTAGATGTTTACCCTAAATTGGAATTAGAGGCTGCGCGTTTAAAATTAAAATCATTACAAGTTGATCGTACTAAATTAGTAGAAGAGATAAGGTATCTAAGAAAATATTTGGCTCTGCTAAATGGATATATTAGAGACGCAAATCAAGTTGGTGTTGCAGCTGTTTCCGGTGCAGGAGGTGGCGGAAATACGTTAAGGTGGTCTTATTATGAATCGCCTGTTGATGGTATTATAAGTAAGATAAGCGTACCTCCTTTGGAAACCAGTTATAAAAAAGATGTGGTTATGTATCTTTCAAATACTGAAAGTATGTATATATATGCTTATGTAGAGCAAAAAGACATTGGTTATTTTGAGGAAGGCGAAACCCTTCAACTCGACTTCCCCGATGGCTCGGTTAGCGAAGGAATCATTCAAGCTTATAACCTTAATACAGAAGTATTACCTTTGGAATTTAAGAAGGCAAAGGACAGAGATAGAAGAAGTGTTGTTGCTAAAATTGTTCCAACTTCAGATGAGGAACAGATAAAATGGAAGAAATATTACCAATACGAAGTAAGGATTAGTAAAACAAAATTTCAATAAAGGAATAGACGCTCCTAGAGCTTCAATGATATAAATCAATATGGCAATTACTCAATTTGGAAAACGGATTCAGACGCAAAGTGATAAAGAAATTTATTTTATTTCTGATTTTAGAGAATTAGATATAAAAAAAGTTGTAATCAGCGATGGTCTTGTTCTTGATTATGCTGATAAGGAAGGGTGCTTTTCATTTTTGAAACTTATTCGATCTTCGTATATTGAATCTATTTATTTGGTACCTGTGTTTATTCTTTCGCTAAATGATGATGTTGATACTTTTACAATTGCTTTAAGCGATGGAGTTCTAAAAAGCCTTCAGGATGAAACATTTGAGGGAAGTTTTAATGTAATCGATCAACGTATTAAGCAATTACAAGCTACTGATACCAACGATTTGGTTATTCGTATTCAGAATAAAGTATTACGTTATTATTATACTCGTCAAAAAAGAATGAAAGCAATAACTTCGGTTAAAGCTCATACAGGATATACTTATCCAATACTTAGTTTGCATTATCAGAATGTAAATACAGAGGATATGTTTAAGCTCATTGATGATCTCGAGGAAAAAGAATTTGTCCGCCCAAGATATGAGGATGTTATTCATTTGTGCAGTAATTGTTTTTCAGCCTTTTTAAATTACCGTGAAGTTTGTATTAAATGTGGATCTTCAGATTTAGTTATGGAAAATTTGGTTCATCACTTTGTCTGTGCGAAAGTGGCTCCAGAAACTGATTTCATTACAGGAAGTCAAATGATTTGCCCCAAATGTAATAAATTGCTTCATCATATTGGTGTTGATTATGATAAGCCTTCAGTAGTGTATACTTGCAACAGTTGTGGCCATCATTCACAAGAATCTCTAATGCAAGCGGCTTGCTTTAATTGTAATACTGTTCAGACTGTTGATGCACTTATCCAAAAGAAGATTAGTAATTTTGAGCTAACAGTTCTTGGAGAAGAAGCAGCTATGGGAGGCTTAGCTCCTGAGGAAGCTAGAGAAGCAGAAATGCCAGGATTTGTTGGGTTTAGCACTTTCAATATTTTCTTGAAATACGAAATAGAGAGAATTAAATCATCTGGTAAAGCATCTTCAGTTGGTATTTTAAGTTTAAAAACTCCTGCAGCAGTATCGAGTAATCTTGGAGTTAAATATCAAAACGTGATTAATGAAATAGCTGATTTTATTAAGAATGCAACTTTTGCAACAGATATTTTATCATTTATCAATAACAATAGTTACTTAATTGTGTCACCAGACACTGATAAACTCCGCTTGGAGTCCACTTTGAAAAATATTCAGAAATCTGTTCAAAAACTTTTGGATAGCAATATTGAAGATGCAAATATAACTGTCAAGATTAAGGCAATTGATATTGATAATACAAAAGAACATAATGATTTAATTAATGAATTATTAACCATAAATCAAGGTAACTGATGATATATACTTTTTGGGACGAATTTTTTTGGTACTGGTATTCCAATGGTTTCGAAAAAGTATTCTATATTTTTTGGTATTTCTTTTTGCTTGAAGCCCCACGATTTTTAGTAATGGATATGGTGGTACTTTTTGCATTTTACCGTTCCCGAAGAAAGAAAGCACAAATCTATGAGGAAGCTCGCCAGAAATTATATTTTGAGAATCCGTTAGTTTCTTTATTAGTTCCCGGAAAAAATGAAGGTGCTCATATATACAAACTTGTTGATTCTATCAATAAGCAAAGTTATACTAATACTGAAGTTATTATAGTAGATGATGGTTCTGATGATGATACTCCAATCATTTGTAGGAGCTTATTAAAGAACGGTCTTATAGATGTGTTTTTACGTAATGATGTTAGGGGAGGCAAAGCCAGTGCTGCTAATCTTGCACTTCGGAATGCTAAAGGAAAATATATTGTCCATCTAGATGCAGATACGTCATTTGACAATCAGGCCATTGAGCGTATTATTATTCCTTTTTTTGTAGATAAAAACGTTGGGGCAGTAGGAGGAAATGTTAAAGTCAGGAATCAGGATGAAACAATAGCCACTAGTTTACAGGCCGTTGAATATTTGCAAACTATTTCTGTTGGACGCGTAGTCACAGCGTATCTAGGAATTTACAAAATTGTATCAGGTGCATTTGGTGCATTCCGAATGGAAGCTCTGCAGCGTATTGGAGGTTGGGATATTGGACCTGGTTTGGATGGCGATATTACTGTTAAAATAAGAAAATTAGGCTATACTGTTGCATTTGAGCCAGATGCTGTTGGTTTAACAAGTGTGCCTCCGACATTCAGGAGATTATCGAATCAGAGATTACGCTGGAATAAATCCCTTATCCGTTTTCGTATGCGTAAGCATTCTGATATATTTAAAGCGCAAGCATCTTTTAACTTCTCCAATTTTTTTGCAATTTTCGAGAATATATTCTTTAATGTTATTTTAGACATCATTTGGTTTTTCTATATGGTTACTATTATTGTTAATAATATAGATCACCTGGGCTTTATCATTCCTTTGAAAATTATGATTTATGGAACAGCAAGTTTTATCCAATTTTTAATTGTTTTGGCACTGTCCAATAGGTGGAGAACTGAAATAAAGCTTATTTTATATATTCCATTGATGATGTTCTATAATGGTTATTATATGCGTATAGTTAGGACTTTGGCATATGCTAAGGAAATTTTCTTCTACTCGTCTTATAATGATCCTTGGAATCCAGCTAAATCAAGTGATAAAGCAAGAGAATTCGGCTTGTAGTTTGAATTTTTTTTAAATTAAAAAAGCCATCTCAATTTATATTATGAGACAGCTTATACCAATTGTAGTTCAAAATGCCGCATAGCAAATTTTGAATTTATCCCGAACCTTCGGGAGTTAATGCCGATAGATCAACAAAACCGCAAATTGAACGAAGTGAAAATATGCGGCA
>JAQIBR010000105.1 GCA_027858955.1 Bacteroidales bacterium | reverse complement strand
AAATTTGCGGTATAACGAGTATTTGAAACTTCAACAAATAAGGTATCAAGCTCAAATATTTTTCCGTCTACTTCCAAAACTGTTGGTTCTGTTTTAAGATTCAAAGCCCGATAAAAAATACCGATTGTATAGGCAAAGTTTCCAAACCATTTAAATTTTTGAACTGTAACAGTTACATCCGAAGTAAATCCAACGCCAATTATATTAAAGAAATAAAAGGGAGCACGTCCGTTTTGAGCCACACCTGCATCTACCCATTTTGTTTTCTTAGGGTCCAAGCTATCAATTACTTCTTTGATTTCTCCTGTTTTAAAACCCAAATCACGTATAAATGCATTGCCGGTACCAATAGGAAGAATTCCAATAGGTGGTTTGTTTAATGATTCGTTTTGCAAATAACCATTTGCAACTTCCATTAGCGTTCCGTCGCCTCCAGCTGCAAATACTCCATCGAATCCATCAAAATTGATTACTCGCACTGTTTCGATCGTCTTTTTGCCACCAAGTGTGGGTATAAGAGTAACCTCATGCCCGGCTGCTTCTAACATATTCAAAGCCTTATTCTTTTGCTTTTTAGCTCTTCCGAAACCGGCAAAATCGTTATAAAAAAGTAATAGTTTCAATATTGTTGAGATTTAGTTGCTAATGTTGATGCTTCATTTGGAAACGGACAAATATAGCCAAATATTTGAAAAACGATAAATTTATCCAAATAGCTCACTAAGTTCCAGCCAGCGCATTTCGGTTTCGTCTAATTCTTTACTAAGCCCTTCAAAACGCATAGAAACCTTATGCATTTCATCGGTGCTAAGTGTCCCTGAATTCATTTGTTCGATTAAATTTTCCTTTTCCTGCTCTAATTGAGTTATGGCAATTTCGAGCTTTTCATATTCTTTTTGCTCTTTAAAACTTATCTTGCGTGATTTTTCTGAAATAGTCTTGACCGGAGCATTAACTTTTCGAATAGCTTTCTCAGCCTTCTTTTCTTCAGCATTTTCAAAATTCTGCATCTCTTTATAATCAGAATAATTACCAACAAAATCTTTTATTTTGCCATTACCATTGAAAACAAAAAGATGATCAGATAAACGATCGAGAAAATAGCGATCGTGCGAAACTATCAACATGCAACCTTTAAATTCGAGAAGAAATTCTTCTAAACGACCAAGAGTAAATAAATCCAAATCGTTGGTTGGCTCATCAAGAATCAAGAAATTTGGGTTTTTCAATAATGTAAGTACTAAATGAAGTTTTCGTTTTTCGCCACCGCTTAGACTACTAAAAAAACTATGTTGCAAATTATAAGAAAATCCAAAATGGAATAGAAATTGAGATGCCGAAATAATGGAGTTCCCCATTTCCACTTGGTCGGCGATTTCTTTCACAATTTCCAAAACGCGCATATCATCTTGAAGTTGAATTCCACTTTGTGTAAAATAACCAAAACGAGTAGTCTCTCCTGCTATTACTTGACCCGAATCGGGCTGGATTTTTTGAGTCAGCAAATCAAGAAAAGTAGTTTTACCGCTTCCGTTATCTCCCACAATTCCAATACTTTCGCCCTGTTTAAAAATATAATCGAAATTTTCGATTAGGTTTAAACTACCGTAACTTTTACTAAGAGCTTTAATCTCTAATATTTTTCGGCCTTGCCGACTCATTTTCACTTTAAAATCGATTTGTTTCTTTTCCAATCGTTTTTTGGCAATGTTTTCTAAATTATAAAATGAATCAATACGTGCTTTCGATTTTGTGGTACGCGCTTTGGGTTGACGGCGCATCCAATCCAATTCGGTGCGATAACGGTTTTTTGCTTTTTCGATTTCAGCGGCTTCGGCAGCTTCACGTTCGGCCTTCTTTTGCACAAAATAGCTGTAATTTCCTCGATAAATAAAACTCGTTTGTTGGTCTATCTCTATTATTTCTGTACACACCGCATCCAAAAAATACCGATCGTGAGTGACCATAAGCAAACTCATCTTTTGCTTGCTAATATATGATTCCAGCCATTCAATCATTTCAATATCAAGATGATTGGTAGGTTCATCTAGGACAAGCAAATCAGCATCATCAATTAAAATGGAAGCCATTGCCAATTTTTTGTGTTGACCGCCAGAAAGTGTTTCTACTTTCTGATCGTAGTTTGTCAGCTCAAATTTTTCTAATATTTCCTTCACTTTCAGCTCATAATCCCAAGCTTCAGCGTGATCCATCGCCCGAATAGCAATATCCAATTGCTTTTGAGAATCTGTGTTTAATTCCTTTTCATATTGTTTTAAAGCATTTTGATATTGCTTGATTAGCTCTATAAATCTATTATCGGCATGAAAAAGCACTTCATTAATTGTTAATCCTTTTTCAAAGCTTGGTTCTTGCTGTAAATATGCAATGCGGAGATTTTCCTTGCGGCGTATTTCTCCTGAATCGGGAATATCAAGTCCGCATAAAATATCCAATAAACTAGTTTTTCCAGTTCCGTTTTGAGCTATTAGAGCTATTTTTTGACCTTCGTTTATGGTAATTTTCAGGTTTTCAAAAAGAGGTTTGTCGCCCCAGGATTTGGTCAAATTTTCAGCAATAAGATAGGAAATGGCCATTCAATATTTATTTTGCGCAAAAGTACATATTTGAGTGATAGGCATTAAGGTTTAGTTTTATTTATTAATGTTGAGTTTGGTTAAGTGGTAGGTTATTAAGTAGTTGGGCTCTTAAGTTTGCAGGAAGTTCCAAAACTGTGTCAAATTATTTGGGACAGATAATATAATTTAGCTAATTAAGGAATCGGATTAAGTATGTAAATAAGATTATAAGCATTTTTGCTAATTTTTAATTTCTAAAACAATAAACTACTTGAAAAAATTAGTATATTTAATTCTTTTAAAAATAAAATCTAAAAGTATGAAAGCCAAGGCATCCATTATTTTATTAATCATTTTAATTAACTTGGGAGCATACGGTCAATCCTATATTTATAAATTACATGGAATTGATGATTTTATAAATAAATATATCTCAGAATATTCACAAGAAGATGTTGTATATTATGATTCAGTAATTTCAATTCTACCAACTGATTCTTTAGAATATATGTTAAGTGATATTTCATCAAAAATTTCAATTTGGAATATTACTGCAGAAGCGACTGGTCAAATGTTTATTACTAAAGAAACCTATGATTTCAATGCATTACTTGCAATGTTATCATTTAATGAATTAATGAACAGGGATATTAGAAGTAAAAAAGTCTATTATTGTGGAGCTGACCTTAAATTTGGGTTAAGATATTATAAAAATGCGATTAAGGATTATACTTTAGCATTGAATTCCAAGTCTTCTTTTCATATTAAGGATTATCTGATAATAGGAGATAGAGGAGAATCTAAATTTGAAACTGAAGATTATTATGGTGCCATTGCTGATTTAACTATTGCTATAGATTCAATAGTGCAAATAGGAAATAAAACACTTAAAATAGAATCTCAATCCCATTTAATTTCTTTCTTAATTTCACGAGGGAAATCATACCTATATTTAAATAAATTTAATGAAGCTTTGAGTGATTTTTCCAATAGTTTAAATTTAAATCCTAAATATCGGTTGAGCTACTATTATAGAGGGATAACTTATTTATCCATGAAAAAAATTGAATTAGGCTGTAATGATCTAAGTAAAGCAGGTGAACTTGGATATGAAAGAGCTTACGATTTAATTAAAGAGTATTGTAACCCTAAATAATCATTTATGAGAACCTTTAGTGCAGCAGATAAATTAAGATTATCGGAGATTCATTTTTTGGTTAAAAAAATGAAATATAGTGACGATAATTTATTGGATATTATAAATTATCTTAAAGAATCAATAAAAATTGCAAAGAAATTAAGTACGCATATATCTAAAAATCAATGCCTTCATAATTTACTTCAAATAAATGAAAAGGAACTCATTTCGATGACTATTAAAGATATAGACCAGATTGAAAGGGAAAGCTATTTTCAAGAAGTAAAAGAAAATTTTATAATAGATTTATCAATGTTTTGTATAGACTTGTAATTAATAAAACAAGAATGACTTTATTTAGTAAAAATTGACTAACTACTGATCGGCATAATTTCCGATTAGATCACCCATCACTGCAATATTTCGTTAAACGGTTAAACTAAAATCCTTATTTTTGCCTGAAATTGCTAAATGTGAACTTGAATATTTTTTCTTCTTCTTTAATATCTGAAACACAAAATCATAGCGGAACAGTAAGTTGGCAAAGCCCGTCAAATATTGCCTTGATTAAGTATTGGGGAAAATTTGGTGTGCAGTTACCTAAAAACTCATCTTTGAGTTTTGCTTTATCAGAAGCATATACATATACAAGCATAAAATATTCCAGCAAAATAAGTGAAAAGGCTGAACATGAATTCTTCTTCGAAGGAAAAGAAAATCCTGCTTTTAGTAAAAAAGTTCTTCATTTTCTTAAAGAATTAGATGTCATTTTTCCTTTTTTAAAGCAGCTCGATATCAAAATAGAAAGTAAAAACAGTTTTCCACATTCAGCTGGAATTGCTTCATCTGCATCTTCTATGAGTGCTTTAGCTTTGTGTTTATGCAGTATTGAACAGGAATTGATTGGAAGTTTGCAGGACGAAATCGATTTTTTTACTAAAGCATCTTATGTTGCTCGTTTGGGTTCGGGCAGTGCAAGTCGCTCAGTATATGGTGGTTATAGTGTTTGGGGCGAGTTTACTGAATTAGTAGAAACTAGCAACGATTATGCAGTTCCATTTACTTACGAAGTTCATCCGCTTTTTATGCTGCTTCGCGATAGCATATTAATTGTAAGCGATACTGAAAAAGCTGTTTCAAGTAGGGCAGGACATGCTTTAATGAATGGACATCCCTATGCCGATGCACGCATTGCTCAAAGCAAACAAAATATGAGTTGCTTAATTGCTGCACTCAAGCAAGGAGATACTGATCTTTTTATTGAAGTGGTTGAAAACGAGGCTATGAGTTTGCACGCTTTGATGATGAGTTCAAAACCCTGGTATTCTTTATTGCATCCTAATACGTTGATGATTTTAGATAAAATAAGAGCTTTTCGCGAAAAAAACGGATTGTTTATTTGTTTCACGCTAGATGCCGGACCAAATGTACATCTTTTATATACTGAGGAAGATGAGTCTCAAGTGATGCAATTTATTGATAATGATTTAATAGAATATTGTGTTGATCGAAATATTATACACGATAAAGTAGGTTTTGGACCTAAAAGAATGGAATAGTATGGCACAAAAAAGCGAAATATTTTACGGGAAAATATTATTATTCGGTGAGTATAGCGTTATCTTTAATTCTATGGCTATAACTATTCCGTATACCCATTTTAAGGGGCAATTAAGTTTTATTTCGAATTATAAGTATACTGATTTTGAAATGGCAAAAGAGTCGAACACTTCTATTTTGGAGTTTGCTGATTATTTGAATTCTCTACAAAAAAAAGGAGAGCTTTTATGCCCGATTAATTTAACACGCTTAAAATCAGATATTAATAAAGGTTTGTATTTCGAATCAACTATTCCGCAAGGCTATGGTGTAGGAAGTTCTGGAGCATTGGTGGCAGCTATTTACAACGAATATGCCGAGGAGAAAATCCGTAGCAGTCGCACCCTGAGTAAAAATAGTATTTTTAAGCTAAAGGCTGTTTTCGCACAAATGGAATCATATTATCATGGCAAAAGTTCCGGTCTCGATCCTTTGAATTGTTATATTCAATATCCTTTATTAATTCAGAATTCAAGTGAAATTAAAACCGTTGGTATACCTCGAAATAAATTCGATAAAAATGGTGCCATTTTTCTTATAAATAGTGGTAAACCTGGAAAAACAGCACCTTTAGTGAATTATTTTTTAGAGAATTATAACGACAAGGAATATAAAAAAGCCATTGATGAAAATTTGATTCCGCTTAATAATAAACTGATAAGTACTATGTTAGACGGAAAAGGGCAAGAATTTTTTGCTCTTTTAAATCAGTTGTCTAAATTTCAATTGCAATATTTCGATAAAATGATTCCACAAAGTATCCGTGAAATATGGAAAGAAGGTGTTGTGACTGAGAGATATTCGCTAAAACTTTGTGGTTCAGGCGGTGGTGGTTTTATGCTTGGTTTTACTTCTGATTACAAGGAAGCTAAAAAAGCAATTCAATTAAAGGGATTTGAACTTATTCCAGTTTATAAGAATTCTTAGGTTTAGTTTTATAGTTTACGCCATTTAAAAGATTTAGCATCGATAGCTCTTTCAGTTGACAAAACACCATCTAAATGGTCATATTCGTGTTGGAATAATTCGGAAAGATCATCTTCAACAAACCATTCTTTTTGTTCCCAATTTTCATCCAGATACTTGAAAAGTATTTTTTTATGACGTTTAACTTTTACTAATAGATTGGGGAAGCTCATGCAATCGTCCCAAAGGGTAATCATTTCGTGGCTTTTGTCAATAATCTCAGGATTGATAATTATATAAGGTTTTTCCAGATTTAGATATATCAGTCGCTTCAATATTCCTAATTGTGGAGCCGCAATACCTCGACCGAAATTATATTTTGCCCTGACATCTTCCATTGCCGAAGACAAATCGCTTACCCATTGATTTAAATTTTTTAAATCAGTTTTTATAAAAGGCGCGCTGATTTTATTTAATTTAGGGTCACCAATTAAAAGGATGTCATTAGCAGTCTTCATGACTTTCTTTAGATTTGTCGATTATACCAATTGTAGTTCAAAATGCCGCATAGCAAATTTTGAATTTATCCCGAACCTTCGGGAGTTAATGCTGATAGATCAACAAAACCGCTAATTGAACGAAGTGAAAATATGCGGCATTTAGTTGACTAATCGGTACTAGACAAAAATACAGAATATTTGAAGAGTTGAAATTATTTAAAGATTGAGTGGAAATAATAATAATTTTCCGTTTTTGATTAATACTCTTTTTTCATAATCATCCAATAGACCAGAAAAGAAATAGCGAATGTAACAAACCAAGCATATGAATATAAACTAACCAATATTTCAGGAAAATAATCAATTGGACTAAGTCCTACTGCAACCAAAAATCCTGGTATTACCGGAAGAATGCTGATTGTAAAAGCAATCCATGCTGGATTATTCCAACCCTTAAATTTGCCTTTTACCTTAAACAATTCGGCCAAGTCGAAGTTTGTTTTTCGTATTAAATAGTAATCACAAATCATAACACCTGCAAGTGCACCTAGCAAGGCTGAATAGGCAATTAACCATCTAAAAATATATCCTTCAGGATCGGCGATTAGTTTCCAGGGGAAAATTAGAATCCCGATGATACCTGTAATATATCCACCCATTTTAAAACTAATTATTCGAGGCGCGATATTGGCAAAACTGTTTGCAGGTGCTACAACATTTGCAGCAATATTGGTTGACAAAGTTGCAATAGTAAGTCCGAACATAGAAATTGCAACAACAATAGGAGAGTCAAATTTACCTAATAATGCAACTGGATCCCAAATAGCTTTTCCATAAATCAACAAGGTAGCACTTGTAACTGCAATACCTATGAAAGAATAAAATACCATTGTTGTGGGCAATCCAATTATTTGACCTAGAACTTGGTCTTTCTGAGTACGTGCATATCTGGTAAAATCAGGAATATTTAATGAAAGCGTCGCCCAAAAACCTACCATTGCTGTTAATCCGGGGAAAAATATTTTCCAGAAATTGACATTTCCGTTGCCTGATAAAGTGTATGAAGCGTCAAGAATATCGCTCATAGAACCAACGCGATACCAAGCCCATACGAGCAGGAATAATCCAATAAGCAATAAAAAAGGTGCCGACCAAGTTTCTAGAACTTTAATTGAGTCAATTCCTTTATAAACGACCCACATATTAATCGCCCAGAAAAACATAAAACAAGATGCTTGGGCTAAGTTAAGTCCTACGAAATCACCAAGATAAGCAGATGATGCTAGATCTGGCAACATAGTAAGCAATAATTGGTAAATCGCGGCTCCACCTATCCAGGTTTGTATTCCAAACCATCCACAAGCAACTAATCCTCTAAATAATGATGCAAGGATAGATCCTTGAACGCCGAAACTTAAACGAAGGAAAACGGGGAGAGGCACACCGTATTTTGTGCCCACATGAGCATTCAAAATCATTGGAGCCAGAACAATCAGATTTCCCAATAAAATAGTGATAAGAGCTTGCCACCAATTCATACCTTGTTCTACTAAGCTGCTTGCCAACATATAAGTAGGAATACACACTGCCATGCCTACCCAAATGGAAGCTATATGCCATTTATTCCATGTTCTAGCCGAAGCAGGAACAGGAGCAAGGTCGCTGCTGTACAAAGGTGATGCAGATATGTCTTCAGTCAATTCAATTATTTGATTGTCCATTTGCGATAATTTTTTTTATGTTTTTGTAGATCTTCTTTTGGCATAATTGAAAAGCAAGCGAACTCCAATACCAGTTCCTCCGATTCCTCGATAATTAAAGCGTTTTTCAACTAGTGCCGGGCCAGCAATATCAAGATGAATGTATGGGTAATTAGTGAATTTCTCGAGAAATTTACCCGCTGTAATTGCACCAGCATCAGAACCACCTATATTTTTCATATCGGCTATTTCCGATTTAATAAGTTCTTCATACTCTTCCCAAAATGGAAATTCTACTAATCGTTCCCCTGTTTCTTCTCCACTCATTTTCAAATCGTTCAAGAATGCTTCGTTGTTCGAACCCATGGCTACTATTCCGTATTTTCCTATGGCATGAGAGGCTGCGCCTGTTAGTGTTGCCAAATCAATCACTAATTCAGGGTTGAATTTTTGTGCATAAGCAAGAGCATCGGCTAAAATCATGCGGCCTTCTGCATCAGTATTTAATACTTCAACCGTCATTCCATTGAACATAGTAATTACATCGCCTGAAACATAAGCATTATTATTAAGACGATTGTCGGTAGCAGGCACTAAACCAATTACATGAACTGGTAGTTTTGCTTTTGCGATTGCAAACATAGCACCAGCAACAGCGGCAGCTCCCCCCATATCGGCTTTCATATTGTTCATATAATTGCCGGTTTTAATATTTAATCCTCCAGTATCATAAACAACGCCTTTTCCTACAAAAATCAATGGCTTTTTATTCACAGTCTTTTTTGGTTTCCATTCAAATATTGTAAAGGTTGGCGGGTCAATACTACCTTTATTTACAGCAAGTAATCCTCCCATTTTTAATGCCTCTATTTTGCTTTTGCCGAGTATTTCCACTTTAGCACCTGCATCTTTGGCCAACATTTCAATTTCTATAGCTAACTGTGGTGCAGTCATAAAATTTACAGGTTCATTGACTAAAGTACGAGCTGTTAAAGAGGCTTCGGTTACAATATTTAGCTCTTCCGTTTGTGCTTTTGATACATCTTTATTTTGAAGAAGCACACTTTTCAGTAAATTGAACTTTGCTTCTTTATTGGTTTTGTATTTGTTAAATTGATAATTTGCAAGAACAAGCCCTTCGGCGAAAGCCAAACTTTCTTCAGCTGTTAATGATTCCGATTGAATACTCACGGATTCTAAACGAGTTTCATTAAATATTGTCACATATTTATCAGCTAAGACACGAAGGCTTTCGAGAAAATGAAAATGATCATCTTTTTCTTTCACTATTTCAATAAAATCCCAATAAGTAAAACGGTTGAATGAGAAAGATGTTTTTTTATTGTTTTCAGATTCATTTTCAATGAATGTTAATTCTTCGTAAGTGAAAATTGTAGCATTTACTTCGTGAAACGATTTAACCAAATACAATGTATTCGTTTTTGGTTCAATCTTCTTTGTTTTTTGGATAGATATATACATTTTAGATCGTTTTTATTTTTAGGAAGCAAAGGTAGTTAATTTCAATTGTTCCAATAATCGGCTTAATTAAGACGATAGAATAACATTCAATTTATCAATAATCCTATAATTTGTTGGGGAAATGGAAATTAGTTTTATTTTTGTTATGCATAAAAAGCAAATAATCATGACAGAAGAATCGAAAATGATCTTGGACGAAGCAAATGAAGGTATGGAAAAAGCTATAGAGCATTTGGAGAATGCCTTTAAGAAAATCCGTGCGGGAAAAGCGAATCCTCAAATGTTATCGGGAATAAAAGCTGATTTCTATGGATCATTGACTCCTATTGAACAGATGGCGAACATATCTACACCAGATCCACGTCAGATAACTGTTCAGCCATGGGATAAAAGCACTTTGGGAGCAATAGAGAAAGCAATTATGAATGCCAATTTGGGATTTAATCCTCAAAATGATGGCGAATTGGTTCGAATTACTGTTCCACCTTTAACAGAAGAACGACGTTTAGATTTGGTGAAGGCGGCTAAAAACGAATCCGAACTAGCAAAAATTAGCATTCGAAATATTCGTCGTGCCAGTAAAGAAATGGTCAAGAGTTTTAAAGACGAAGGTATTTCTGAAGACGAAATCAAAGACTTAGAGGATGAAATTCAAAACTTAACCAATAAATACTCAGCAAAAACTGATGCGCTTTGTGCTGAAAAAGAACAGGAAATTATTACGATCTAATAAATACAAACCTATATTAACGAACGGGTTAACCCGTTCGTTTTCAATTTCAGGGTTTTTTATTGCACGGCAAAATAGGCTTCCAAATCCGCTAAAGTGTCTTTGCTTGTCGCCAAGTCGTGAACAATATCTCCATTATGAAGAACAACAATTCGTTTACAAACTTCAGTAACGTGATTTAAATCGTGGCTCGAAATCAACATTGTCATCTGAGTTTCTACCTGTAACTCTTTTAATAATTTCTTTAAGCGAAATTGAGTAGTTGGGTCTAAACTTGAGAAAGGCTCGTCAAGAATAAGAATTTCAGGTTTTGTCATAATTGCCGCCGAAATGCCAATTTTCTTTTGGTTTCCTTTTGAAAGATCTCGTATGTATTTTTTCTTTCCTAAAATCTCATTATTAAAAAAGTCGGAGAAAGAAATCATAAACTCGTCAATTTCCTGTTGTGCGAGTTGATTTATTTTACCGACAAACTGAAAGTATTCTTCTGGGGTTAAATAATCAATCAAAAAGCCTTCGTCAAGATAAGAGCCCGTATAATCTTTCCAGTGTTCCGATGATGCCGAAGCAATATCTTTCGACAAAACAGTACCGCTATTCGCTCTAATTAAATCAAGAATTAATCGGAAAAATGTGGTTTTTCCTGCACCGTTGTTTCCAACCAAACCAAAGCTTTCGCCTTTAGTAATTGTTAATGCTGGTATATTTAAAACGGTTTCTCCACCGTAAACTTTTGTTAAATTTTCTACTTTTATCATTGTGCTGTTTTTTTCTAGTGTTTTAACCTTTTTGTCTATATCCTTCAGCGATTTGATATCGCTTTTTATTGAAATTATTAACGGCCATTTTAATCAAACTTTGATTGAAAAGGAGTCCAAAAACACCTAAGCCACCAAGAGTTAAAACAGCTGGAACAAATCCGAAAAAGACACTTACAGGCCAATAAATAAGTGCGGGAACTGCTAGTAAAGGTATAACCAATACAAAATTATTAACGCCAACGCCCTGATAGTTCATCATAGCCCCTTTACTTAAATCCATTCGTTTTTTATTAAACGAAGCCATAAACAATAATAGAGGTGCATTTACGCCAATATTATAGAATAGAGCAGCAAAATTTATCCAAAATATTTTCATTCCAAAATACATATAAGGTATAGTGAAAACGTAAAGAATTAGAGTTGGGATAACTAACAGGAAATATTTCGCTTTAAAATAGTCTTGAATTCCAATATTAGAACTGAGAATAAAATCGAAATGTGTGCTCTCCCAAGCCATAAGGTATTGGCCATAAGCTATCAAAAAACCGCCTGTGACGAAAATTCCTACAAAAACTAGAATTCCCATAGCGTCTTCATACATATCTTGCGGATAGAAAAATAATCCGTAAAGCAAGAAAAAAGGGATAAGGAAAGCTACTGATTTAGATCGTTTATTACGTAATATGAGTTTTACCTCTCCTAAAATTAATTCTCCTGTTTTGCCGAAATTCTGTAAAAGATTAAGTTTTGCCGAGAGATTTTCTCCTTCGGTTTTCTTAGGTGATAAATCGTCTAAATAACTGTTTTTGCGAATCATACTAAGATTCCAAAAAACAAAAAATATAGTTGAAATTAGAGGTAGAAGAACCCATAACCAATTTGTGTTTAGTTGAGTAAAATACCAAAGTGAAATTTCGGAAATGGAAAACAGATCGAATTTATCTAGGGCTACCAATAAGGCAATACCGCCGATTAGTAGCAAGATGAGTTTGGGATTGAGGGTAAACTTTCGTTTAAAATAAATCAGCTTGAAGTTTGATGTCAACTCAAACAAAAAGATAGACGAAAACCAAACAAATGCCTGAAATCCGCTAAATTCTTCAGTCATATACCCTAAGGCAAAAGGCATAAATAACAGAAACGGAATAAAATTGAAAAAACTTGAAAGCGATTTAAAAAGTATAAACCAGCCAATGGTGCTTCGTTTAATCCGAAGATGGAGATAAGGAATTATTTCCATCGCCGGAAGGCTTTGAAGGAAAAAGCGCATCAAAAACGTAAAAATAAAATAATAGATGAGAATTTTAGAAAGCGTAATATCTGCATTTGCATCTTTCACCACATCTTCTAAAATCCTATCCAGGAATACTCCTAGCAGTAATAAATAAAGCATCATAATCACCATAAAAAATCCGATAACGATATTTAGCGCTACATTTTTTTGCCAAATACTTGAACGGATTTCCTGTTTCCACTGATGCTGAATAAACCATTTAATCATAAGCTGAAGATTTTGACCAAAAGTAGGTTTTTCATTTTATGTGGAAAAATAGAAAATGTTAATGCATTGCTATTTTTTAACAGCTTATCAACATTCTGGCTGCAGCCGTAGTCAGGGTTTCACTTAAAGTGAAACCCTGACTTGAGTTGATGGGAAGGAAAGTCTGACTAAGAATTGTTTTGCCAATAGAATCACAAAGGAATTATTATCTTTGTAAACCTTCATTCAGAAGTAAAAGACCGTCTGATTTACTGTGAATCGGAATTTTATAATGATTTCAAACCCATCGAATTCGATGGGTTTGAAATCATAAGATACATTTAATTATGGCAAAGATTAAAGTAAAAGAAGCAGAAATAACAATTATTTCGGTTGCTGAAAAGGATTATATTTCATTAACCGACATGGCAAATGCAAAAGTAAGTGCGAGTCGTGCAGCCGATATTATTAAAAATTGGTTAAGAAACCGATATACTCTTGAATTTTTAAGCACTTGGGAGCTAATTAATAACCCCAATTTTAAAGTGGTCGAATTTGACCACTTTAAATCTCAGGCCGGTTTACCGAGTTTTGTGTTAAGCGTTTCGGAATGGATAGAGAACACAAATGCAATAGGAATAATTGTTAGAAAAGGCAAATACGGAGGCACTTATGCTCAAAAAGATATTGCTTTTGAATTTGGTTCAGCCATTAGCGTACCATTTAAACTATACTTGATTAACGAGTTTCAGCGTCTCAAAGAAGAAGAGCAAAAACTATTAGGGTGGTCGGCAAAACGTGAATTGGCAAAGATCAATTACCATCTCCATACCGATGCCATTAAGCAAAATCTTATACCCGAAAAACTTTCAGTAGCTCAAACATCAATTATCTATGCCAGCGAGGCAGATGTTCTGAATGTAGCAATGTTCGGTATTACAGCAAAACTGTGGTGCGATGCAAACCCCGATTTAAAAGGAAATATTCGTGATTATGCAACTATTAATGAACTCATATGTCTTTCGAATATGGAAAATCTGAATGCGGTATTTATCAATGAGAATATTTCACAAAAAGAGAGACTTATCAAATTGAACCAAATAGCTATTCAACAAATGAAAATTCTTCAGGAAGTTGAAAAACGAAAATTATTGAAATAAAAAGGAAACTGAATGGAACGAGCTTATCACAAATATTGATAAGCTTGGTTTATATGAAATAGTAGGCAGACTTAAAATCTTTGATTACCTTAAAAATGAACAGAATCACCCTTTTTGCAGAACTCATTTTCCCGCTTCCTATCGAAGGCACTTTTACTTATCGGATACCTTTCGAGCTAAACGATAGTGTTGAAATTGGAATGCGTGTAGTGATTCAGTTTGGTAAAAAGAAAGTTTATACAGCACTTGTGCGCTCCATTCACGAAATTCCCCCTACAAAATATGCTCCCAAATATGTTTTAGCTGTCCTTGATGAAAAGCCTATTGTAAACGAAAAACAATTTGCATTTTGGGAATGGATGGCCGGTTATTATATGTGTACGTTAGGCGAAATAATGAATGCTGCTTTACCCGCTGCGCTTAAATTAGCGAGTGAATCGAAAGTTGTGCTTCACCCTGAATTTGATGGTGATTATAAAAAGCTGAACGAGCGGGAATATTTGATTGTTGAAGCTTTAGAGATTCAAAATGTATTGAGTATTTCTGATGTGGAAAATATAAGCGAACTAAAAAAAGTATTTCCATTAATAAAAACACTTATAGAGAAAAAAGTGGTTTTGCTCGAAGAGGAATTAAAGGAAAAATATGTTCCCAAGATTGAAACTTATGTTCAGCTTACTGAGCAATTTCAGAGCGATGAAGCTTTAAAACTACTTTTTGATCAATTAGAAAAGCGAGCTTATAAACAGCTCGAAATCCTAATGGCTTATTTAAATTTGTGTTCTCTAGAGAATGACAACTTTCCTGAAATAAAAAAATCAATTCTTAATGGTAGAGTTGAAAATGGAGCGGCAGCTTACTCTGCTCTTGAGAAAAAAGGGGTTTTCAATTCCCTTATGAGAAAAGAAAGCCGATTACAAGCAAAAGATGCTTTTGATGAGGCTTCCAAAATTAATTTAAGCGGTGCTCAAACAAAGGCTTTGGAAGAAATCAATACTGTTTTTAAGGAAAAAAATCAGTGTCTATTGCACGGAATTACAGGAAGTGGTAAAACCGAGCTATACATCAAGCTTATTGCCGAGACCATTGCCAATGGAAAACAAGTTTTATATCTTTTGCCCGAAATTGCATTGACGGCACAAATAATCAATCGCTTAAGTAGGTATTTTGGGAAGAAAGTAGGTGTTTACCATTCTAGATATAATCAAAATGAACAAGTTGAGATTTGGAATAAAGTTTTAGAGAATGGCAATATATTATCCGATTCCTACGATATTATTTTGTCGGCACGTTCAGGCATATTTTTGCCCTATTCTAATTTGGGTTTAATAATAATTGATGAAGAACACGATACTTCTTACAAACAACAAGATCCCGCACCACGATATCACGCACGTGATACTGCTCTGATACTGGCGCATATGCACGGCGCAAAAGTTATTATGGGCACAGCAACACCATCGGTTGAATCTTATTATAATGCAAGAATCGGAAAATATGGATTAGTAAATTTAATGAGCAGATTCGGCGAAAGTCGATTACCCGAAGTTTTGGTTGCTGATATTAAAGTGGAAACTCGTCGCAAAACGATGCGCTCACATTTTTCTTCCTTTCTCTTAAAACATATTGAAACGGCTCTCGAAAGTAAGGAGCAAATAATCTTATTTCAGAATCGCCGAGGATTTTCTCCACGCTTGGAATGTGAAGTTTGTAATTGGATACCAGAATGCGTCAATTGCGACATCAGTCTTGTTTATCATAAACAACATATTCGTCTGAAATGCCATATTTGCGGATATTCAACTACTGTTCCGACTATGTGCGGAAGTTGCGGGAGCTCTGAGGTTAAAATGCACGGATTTGGTACGGAGAAGATTGAGGAGGATTTGGCTATTATTTTGCCAAAGGCGAAGATAAAACGAATGGATTTGGATACTACTCGAAGCAAATATGCTTACGAACAAATCTTTCGCGATTTCGAAGAACGGAATATCGATATCCTTATCGGCACACAGATGGTAACGAAAGGTTTGGATTTTGATAATGTTGGAATCGTTGGTGTACTCAATGCCGATAATATGATGAACTACCCCGATTTCCGCGCTTTCGAACGTAGTTTTCAAATGATGGTTCAAGTTAGCGGAAGAGCGGGACGAAAGAATAAAACGGGAAAAGTAATCATTCAAACTTTTAGTCCTTACCATTCTGTTATTCGTTATGTTATCGATAATAATTATAGCGAAATGTACAATAGTCAGATTTTGGAAAGACGCAATTTCCATTATCCGCCTTTTTATCGATTGATAAAATTCAGTTTAAAACATAAAGATTTTCATTTGCTAAATAATGCGGCACAGGAATATACGGCATTGCTGCGAAAAGAATTCGGAACAGCTGTTTTAGGACCTGAATATCCAATGGTTTCAAAAGTGAGGGGTTTGTTTGTCAAGGATAGCCTTTTGAAAATACAAAAGGGGAAGTCGAATGTGCAAATTAAGACGATTATAAGAAAATGTATAGTACAGTTTCGCGAGCTTGGCATTTACAATACTGCTCGATTAATTATTGATGTTGATCCTTATTAGCAAGTTGAGATTTGAGTTTGGTTATTGGAAATAATTGATGAAATATTTTATTAAGATTTGAAGCTGCTAAGTCAAAAGAATTTAACGCAAAGAACGCTAAGAAAATACGCTATGATCGCAAAGTAATATGCATCCACAATAAAAAAAACGTTGCGTTCATTGCGAAATGCTTTGCGAACTTCGCGGTTATTTATGAAATTTAAATCGTTAGATGTCTAGCTTAAATGATAAAGTATAAATTGAAAAAAACAAAAAAGAAGATGAAAAAAGGAGTAGTTTTACTTAGTGTTCTGATAATGACGCTCAATATTTGGGCTCAGGAAATGTATGTTTTTAATGAGAATGAAAGGCCACAATTAACACAAGTTGGAGCGGAACATTTAGCTTCATTGGCATTTCATTGCATTCAAACAGAATATCCAAACAAATTGGGTCACGTAATTTTAGATGCAACACAGGTACGCGAACCTATAGATTTACATCCTGCTTTTTATGGCTGTTTCGATTGGCATTCTTCCGTTCACGGACATTGGATGTTGGTAAAACTGCTTAAGATTTTTCCTGACATGAACGATGCAGAAGGAATCAAGCAAGCAATCGATCAAAATAT
>JAQIBR010000099.1 GCA_027858955.1 Bacteroidales bacterium | reverse complement strand
ACTGCAAACGAACAAGTTATGATATGGGAAACAGCAATGTATATTCCGCAATTAGATAGGTATAGAAGAATTTGGGTATATCTGCCACAAGATTACACCACGAGCACAAAATCGTATCGTGTGCTATATATGCACGATGGACAAAATGTATTTGACGCAAGCACTTCCTTTGCTGGCGAATGGGAAGTTGATGAAACATTAACAGAATTGGAAAATCAAGGATTTGAGACTGCTATTGTTGTCGCTGTTGATAATGGAGAACTCCATAGAACCGATGAATACTCGCCATTTATAAATACACAATACGGTGGCGGTGAAGGAGATGCTTATCTTGATTTTATTATTGAAACCCTAAAGCCTCAAATAGATGCTGAATTCAGAACTCTTGTTGGCTCAGAAAACACGGGAATTATGGGATCGAGTATGGGTGGCTTGATTTCGTACTATGCGTATTTTCGAAACCCTGAAGTTTTTGGAAAAATAGGAGTCTTTTCTCCGGCTTTTTGGTTTTCTGAAGAGTATTTTAGCTATTCGATAAGTCAGGGGAAAATTGGCTCTCCAAAAATTTATCTCTTGGCTGGTGCGCTAGAAGCTGGATTTGTAGAAAGCACTCAAGCGATGTATGACACGCTCATGGACATTGGTTTTACATCAGAAGAAGTGAAAATAGTAATTGAAGCCGATGGTCAACATTCCGAATGGTTCTGGGCCCGCGAATTTAAAGACGCATTTATGTGGCTGTTTAATTCCGAAGATATATCTGACGTTCAAAACATCAGCTTTTCTGAAATTCAGTTATTTCCAAATCCTGCAAAAGACAAATTGAACAAGAAGGAATATCGAACAGCTATAAAATTCTAAGGCTTTAAGGCGAATAATAGAAAAACGATATGAATTTGACTGGAATTTTGCTCCATTCATTAATGCGGGTTCGTGCTTTTATCCTTTTTCCAATATTTTCATTAATTTATGATTCAGATACAATTTTTCCTTGCCTACTTTTACTGAATTTAAAAACCCTTTTTCTTCAAGTAGGATAAGATAATTACCCACAGTTTTAAGTGTTCCCAGTCCAGCGTTTATCAAAAATTGTCTTTTTATATATGGTAATTTGTTATTTTTTTGAACCTGCAATAGTTGTTTCAATCTATTAAATCGAACCTATTCTGTCGAATTCCTTATTTGAAGGTAATTTTTCTAATTTTTGATATGGTGTACTTTTATTCATAATGTTATAATATGTGCTAAATATACGAAATGAGGTGCTCGTATTGCAAAAGTGAGATTTTTTGTCGCATTAACGATTTGGCGTCGAGTAGACAAGGGGAATTTCACCCCGAGCCTCTCACAGAACCGTGCTTGAAAGTCTCCCCTCACACGGCTCTTGTTATACAAATCTACGATAAAGTATCAAGAATATCCCACCTGCCAGTGATAAAATAAGTAAGGATATTGAGCCCTTACTCTTTCTAACCACCTGTAAGCTCGATTTAGACTTGTCTTGTATCGTTTATACCGTTTCCTTGCCCATCGTACTAAACGCCTGCGTAGCAACTGAAAAACTTTCGATAGTTCATACCCCCTAAAACGCCCATAGTAATTTACCCATCCTTTAATCATTGGATTTAAGTATTGAGCAATTCCTACAATGCTTTTAAAGCTAAGCTTCTCTACCTCTATTTCTCCAAGTTTATCTGCAAGCCGTTTTCTTGAACTTATACTTATTGCACAATCGTATCCAAGAAACAGTTTTCCTGTTTTCTTCGATTTGGCTGTTCGTGGCTGAAAGGAATAACCCAAAAAATCAAATTTGACTGTTGCATATTTACCTTTCCTACGATAATCACGGCAGTAAACAATTTTTGTCTTTTCCGGATGTAATTCCAGTCCTACCGTTCCCATTCGTAACCTTATTGCATTTAGTGTCCGCTCTGCGTGGACTTCGCTTTTACAATGAACTATTACATCATCGGCATATCTTGCAAAGTTCGCTGCCCCATCAGTTTTCTCCAACCATTTGTCAAAAGCATAATGTAGAAAAAGGTTTGCTAATAGAGGGCTTATTACTCCGCCTTGTGGCGTCCCTTTTCCTTGCTTTTGGATTAGTTTTCCTGACTTTGTTAAAACTGGCATTTCCAACCATCGCTGTATATAAAGCCGTACCCAATTCTCTGGTATATGCTTCTCTACTGCTAACATCAGCTTGGCGTGGTCAATATTGTCAAAGAAACCTTTTATGTCTAAATCTATTACCCAGTCTGTTTTCCAACAGTTTTCACGCACAAACGCTAATGCTTGATGCGCATTTTTGTTTGGGCGGTAACCATATGAATTTTTCCTGAAAATCTTCTCTAAACGTGGCTCGATAAACATCTTCACTACCATTTGCCCTACTCTGTCACTAATTGTAGGTATTCCCAATTTCCTGACTTTACCGTCTTTCTTTGGGATTTCTACTTCTTTAACAGGTGGAGGGAAGTAACTCCCTGATGCCATACGATTCCAAAGCTTGTACAGGTATTTTGACCTGTTGGCATCGAATTCTTCCATGCTAACATTGTCTATTCCTGCACTTCCTTTGTTGGCTCTTACCTTCTTATAAGCCTCCCATATCATTTGGCGGCTTATCGGTATTGATTTTGTTTCATTCCATAAATTCATCCTCTTCTTGAGTTGTTAAATGTTATGTTACTGTATAACCTAACCCCTTTACTCCAATTCCATTACAGAATCTTCATCACTACTACGGGTTAGTCCGCCCCTGCACAATACATTGATATTTTGCCTTTAGGTTGATCCTATTGTGCATTTCTCTTTGCATTATTATGCAGGTTCCCGAGTTCCGTAATTAAGCCCGAATAAAAGTCATGCCGCCTGAATGACGCCAACCGTACGGACAGTAAACAGGTAACCTCCGTACTTTATCACTGCATTTCATACTTTACAGCTTTTGATTGAGTGTGGCTACTTCTCGACACCTCTTCAGCGGTTACGGTTAGTTCATCTCTTTTATCCATACCTGACAACGCTCTTGGCGTTGCCTTTTCCTAAACGCTCAATACCATAGCTCTTTACCACAGCACCTTTAGGTGGTTTGATGCCTCCTCCTGCAAGACGACATCGGTGGGTCATTAGCCCAAGGCTAACTCCACCATCTCAATTACAGCATGCAGTAGTAATTTATTGCCGACTACTGCTTCTCGGCACACTATGAAAATGTAGGCGATTCCGAAGCACAATTTTTCAATTTACGATAAAGTTAAAACGGGCTACAAACCTTGATTATGGTCTTGTTATTCCGTTGATAAATGTTTCTACAAATCCTAAAATCTTTTCTGTTACTCTTTCTGCAACAGTTTTTCTTTCTTTCAAAGTTGGTCTTTTGTTCATCATTCCGATAATTTCATCTCTTAACGGTTGCTTTTCGGTGAACAGATAATTTCCAATCACTTCCTGTAATTTTTCAGCATCCAAATTTTCTTCTTGGCTTAGTTTTTCTATTGCTAAAATTCTTTCTTTGCTCCAATAGCTTTCAAATTCATCTGGGATGTTATCCGAATCGTCAATTTCAGGTAAGTTTTCCTGGATAAAGCGTTCTATCAATTCTCGTTTGCTACGCATTCTGGCATCACCTGTCATTAATTCGATAATTGCCTTTTTCTGTTTCTCGTGTTCTTCTTCACTTGCATCTTTCAGTTTTGCAAGTAGTTTCAGAATATAAGTAACATTAATTTCATCCCTGTGAATCAGCTCCAATTCAAAATCCACATCATTCAGAATTGACACTTTTTCTTTCAGATCATGACTTTTGGCTTTATCGTAAAGGTCGAGATATTTTGATTTATAATCTTCAAAACTCTGTTCTTCCATTGATAAATCAACAAAATCAAATTCCGTGAAAGTTGCCAATACATTTTTTAAACGCATCAACTCTCTAAATGCTTTTATAAAATCAAGTTCCTTTTCTTCGTCTTGTAAATCGTTTACACTGTTTACCGTTGGTGTAATTTGCAACAATGCAATAAATGCCTGATTGAATTTTGCAACATATTCTTCATAGGGTTGCATTATTATTTCATCTTTTGCATTGATGTTTGAAAAAAGCGAAATGGCATCGTCTGTTGCCCCTTTTAGATTACGGAAACAAACTATATTACCTTGGGATTTTAATTCGTTTAAAATCCTATTTGTTCTGGAATAGGCTTGAATTAATCCGTGATACCTTAAATTTTTATCAACATAAAGTGTATTTAGTGTTTTGCTGTCGAAACCTGTTAGAAACATATTTACAACCAACAAAACATCAATTTGTTTGTGTTTTACACGCTTTGCAACATCGTTGTAATAATTATAAAAACTCTGACTGTCTTTTGTTGTGTAGTTTGTGCTGAACTGTTTATTGTAATGACCAATAAAATCTTCTAATTGGTCTCGGCTATGCATAGTTGTGACGCGATTAATCGCGTCTTTACCATAAAGGGCCTGCAGTTCGGCTGCCATACTTCGGCTTGGCTCAGCAGGACTCATCAATTCTGTATCATCAGGTATTCCAATCGCATCTTTATCATCTTCGTTTGCTTGATATGAAAAGATTGTTGCTAAACGTAAATTATGCTTGCCGTCTTCTTTTTTCTGATGAAACAATTTATAATATTCAATTAAAGTATCAACGCTTGAAACTGTAAATATGCTTGTAAACTCTCTGCTATGCGTTTTACGATTGTGATTTGTAATAATATAATCGGTAATATTATTTAAACGCTCTGGGGCGTTCATTACTTCGGCTTCGTCAATGGCTTCGACAAGCTCACCAGAACTGGCTTCTACATCAATATCTAAAATGTGGTCTTTCTTTTTGAAAGTGCTGATGTATTCAATTGAGAACTTTAAAACATTTTCATCTCTAATGGCATCGGTAATTACATATTGATGCAATTTTTTATCAAACAACATTGTGGTTGTTCGTTTACCGTATTCATTTTTTCCTGCATTCTTTTCAAATATTGGTGTTCCTGTAAAACCAAACATTTGACAGTTGGTAAAGAAGTTTTTTATGTCTTCGTGTGTTTTCCCAAATTGCGAACGGTGGCATTCATCAAAAATAAAAACAATGCGTTTTTCTTTCATTGTTTCCATTCTGCTCAAATACCTTTTTTTACTGATAGCGGTATTTAGTTTCTGAATAGTGGTAACAATTAGTTTATTATCACCAACCATTTGTTTTACAAGCGTATTGGTGTTGTTTGTGCCGTCAATACTTCCTTTACTAAAAGCGTTAAATTCTTTGGTTGTTTGATAATCCAAATCTCTACGGTCAACCACAAAAACAACTTTATGAACTTGCGGTAAATTGGTAAGTATTTGAGCCGTTTTAAATGAAGTAAGGGTTTTGCCCGAACCTGTGGTATGCCAGATATAGCCGTTTTTTGTACAAGACTTTGTTCTATCAACAATGGCTTCTACTGCATAAAATTGATAAGGGCGAAGTACCATCAATATTTTATCCGATTCGTGAATAACAATGTATTTGCAAATCATTTTAGAGATATGACAAGGCTCTAAAAATATATCGGTAAAATCGGCAAGTTGGGTAATGTGTTTGTTATTTACATCGCTCCAATAAAAGGTTTGCTTGAAACTTCGTGCTTTTATGGGACTGTTGGCATAGTATTTTGTGTTTACACCATTGCTGATAACAAAAATTTGTATGAATTGAAATAAACCGTGACCTGCCCAATACGAATGTCTTTCGTAGCGATTGGTTTGGTTAAAGGCTTCTTTTAATTCTAATCCTCTGCGTTTTAATTCTATCTGAACCAAAGGCAAACCGTTTATTAAAATGGTAACATCGTAGCGGTTTTTGTATTTGCCTTCCATTCTTACTTGCTGAGTAACCTGAAACTGGTTTTGACACCAATGTATTTGATTGATTAATTCAACTGTTTTATGTTCACCTTTGTCGTTGGTAAAAGGAACACGGTCGCGCAAAATTTTGGCACGTTCAAAAATATTGCCTTTGTTGATATAGTTTAATATTTGTTTAAAATCATTATCTGAAAGTTCTGTTTTATTATGAATTTCTAATTGTGATTTCAGATTAGCCAATAAATCTTTTTCATCTTTTACGATAACGCTTTTATAACCCAATTTTTGTAATTGAGCAACAAGATTATTCTCTAATATTTGTTCGGGCTGCGATGTCATAATTGATTGTCAGAATTTGGATTTATTGGATTATTAAATTTATCATCATCCCAATTTAATGGATTGTTGATAATATAATTTTTTATACGATTATATTCTGCATTATCGCGGATAATGTGGTCGTGAAACCGTGATTGCCAACCGTAATTTTTATCGATTTTTCGTGATTCAAATGTAACGCGCCCTGTGTACCAATTAAATATACGCGAAATATTTTGGTGCAACATTGGGTTTTTATTGCCCGTAATTCCACCCGGTTTTTTGATTGGTTCCGGCGTTAACGTGGTAGAGACGCGATTAATCGCGTCTCTACCAACGCCAAAACCAACGCCAAAACCAACGCCAAAACCAACGCCAAAACCAACGCCAAAACCAACGCCGCGACCGTCATCAATTTTATCAATAATAACAATGGCATGAATATGATTGGGCATTACGACAAATTCGTCCAATTTTGCGTATTCAAATCGTTGTGATATTTCTAATAAATATTTTTGTGCCCTATCACCAATTTCTGATAATTGCATTTTGCCATTTTCGATATCACCAAAATAATATTCCCGGTTTTGGGTGCATATTGTTATAAAATATGCCCCATTCCATCCATAATCCCAATTTTGCAATCGGGCGGATTTTATGCGGTATTTATTTTGGTATTTTTCTGCCATAATTATACAAACATTTTTTGCAATAAACCCTTTTTAAATACCACCGAATTATCAATTTGTTTTCCCAATTTTTCAATTGATTTATCTATGGATGATAGAAATTTGGCGATTTTTTGCTGTTCGTCAGGTGATGGTAATAATACTTGAATCTGTGAAGTTCTAGTTGCTGAGATGCTTAAAACTTTACTCCCTTGGGCAATTTTCATTATTTCTCGTCTAAAGGAATAGGACTTCATTAAGTATGACCAAAAACCAAATACCCCATTGTTATTTATTCTTCTTGCTAGTAATGTGTGAAGGCCAGATAGTAGTTGTTCGTCATTCGTATTTATAATTTCTATAGTTTTTCCAATATCAGCATAATCTTCTGATGCGTCAGCAAAAATCAAATCGCCTTTCTGGACAAAATTATCTGAATGAATTCGACTAATATCTACATCTGAGTTTATAAACGGAACATACTCCTCTTTAATGTCAAATAAAGTCCGAAATATTGTATGAATATCACCATAATGTATATTTTTCACTGCACCCTTTTCATAGTTCAATCTTTCTCGTGAAAATGAATTTGTTGATTTGAAGCTGTAAACCTCCCCCAACTTCTTCTCTTCCCAATCAGGAAAATCATTACCCTTTCCTGTACTGAGCGTAGTCGAAGTATCATCCCCTTCGACTTCGCTCAGGACAGGTTTAAACCGAATAGTTTGCGAGAACAATTTTTGCATTATGCTCTTTTTATATTGCTCCAATTCGGCTTTCTTTTTTTGTAGTAGGTTAATGCGTTTGTCCACTGCTGTGAGGAAAGTGGCTATGCGGGTTTGTTCGGGGA
>JAQIBR010000090.1 GCA_027858955.1 Bacteroidales bacterium | reverse complement strand
GTTTTTATTTCTTCCGCCTTATCAACAGCTTGATAGCGCAAATGAGTATTCATTTTAGGCGTATCAGTAATCTTTCCGGGATTAAAAATATGATTTGGATCCCAAGTATTTTTAAGATATTTTAAAAGCGCATAATTAGCTTCACCAATCATCAATGGAATAAATTCGCCGCGCAAACGACCATCGCCGTGTTCACCGCTTAAGGAACCACGATATTTCTTTACGAGTTGCGCCGTTTCCAATGCAATGCTGTGGAAAAGCTCAACATCTTCTGGTTTTTTTAGATTTAATATTGGGCGCAAGTGCAATTCGCCTGTTGCAATATGTGCATAATAAACACATGATTTATTGTGTTTCTTTAGTATCTGATCAAATTCTGCAATATATTCAGGAAGAACATCCGGATTTACAGCTGTATCTTCAATAAATGGAACAGGCAATTCATCGCCAGGCATATTCGAAAGAACGCCGAGACCTGCCTTGCGTAAATCCCAAACTCTTTTAATGTCTGTTCCTGTAACTAAAGGAAAATGAAAGCCATAGCCCGCAGCTTCCATTTCCTTTTGCAATAAATTTGCTTTTTCTTCGATATTTGAAAAATTTTCTTCTCTGAATTCAACAATCAATAAAGCAACGGGATCGCCTTTTACAAAAAACCTATTTTTAGCTTGTTGCTTATTTTTCTTTGTCAGATCCATGATGGCTTTATCCATCAACTCAATAGAAACGGGTTTATGATTGAGCGCAATCAGATTGGCTTTAAGAGCTTCTTCAATACTATTTAGATGTACACAAACCAAAGCATTATTTTGGGGCGGAAGTGGCTCCAAATGAAGTTTTATCTCAGTAGTAAAAGCAAGTGTACCTTCCGATCCTGACAAAAGTTTACTGAAGTTGAATTTTTCTTTTTCATCAGAAAATATTTCAGTTTCAAGCAAAATATCAAGTGCATAACCTGTATTTCTACGCTCGATTTTTGGATCGGGAAATTCTCTTTGGATATTATCTTGATTTTCTTTCGATGAAAGGATATCGTAAATATTTTGGTAAAGTTTACTTTCAAGCGATTGGCCTTTTCTTTTTTCGGCAAATTCCTCTCGACTTAAAGCTTTAAATTCGACTTCACTCGCATCACTTAGAAGACATTTTACTTCGAAAGTATGCTCTCGGGTACTTCCGTAAATAAGTGAGTGTGCCCCACAGGAATTATTTCCCAACATTCCTCCCATCATACAGCGGTTAGAAGTGGAAGTTTCCGGCGCAAAGAACAATTTATATGGCGCAAGTACCTGATTAAGTTCATCTAATACAACTCCTGGCTGTACTCTAACCCATCTTTCATCAGCATTAATCTCAAGTATTTTAGTAAAATATTTTGAAATATCGACTATAATTCCGTTACCTACTACTTGCCCTGCAAGCGAAGTGCCTGCTGCTCGTGGTATTAACGAAACACTGTTTTTATTTGCAAAATCGATAAGTAAACGCAAATCCTTAACATCTCTTGGACGAGTTACGGCAATTGGTTTTTCTCTATAGGCCGAAGCATCAGTAGCATATGCAATACGCTGTAATTCATCTAAATAGATATCGCCGCTAAATTTTGATTTCAGCTTTTCAATAGAGTCTAATAATTGAAATTTTTCAGTTTTCAAATTTGAGAATTTAGTCGTAAAGATAGGCCTTTTGTAAAAAAGGAAAAGCCTTTGATTTTAGAGATCATTATTTGTAAAAAATATAGCTAATTCAGTTTTTGATGGATCACATTATTTTTGCCACCAAGTCACAAAATCACCAACGGCGTTAGCCCTCACTGAAAGTAAATCACACCAAAATTGAAGAGTTATCTTATAAATTGTTTTATCCATTTAGCAATATTGATAATATAATAAATGTCTTGATATCCTAATTGCATTGACATTAGTGGGCGAATCGACTAATAATTTTGTGGTAATATACGTATATTCAGGAATTGTATTCAAATATGTTTGGTGTAATTTTGTGTTTTGGAGCTTTAGTGGCCTAATTTTTCTTTTTGTTTCAAATAAATTTATGATAAATGCCTGTGTTTCATTAAAAGAAATAGCGAACAAAGCAATACCCGAAATTTCTTACATTTGCCTAAACAAACTCCAACCATTAATGTCTTTATTGATTTTAAGTCCAACAAGAGAAACCGATTCATGGGTGAAAGCTATCAAAGAGATTGATGCGAATATTGATGTTTTTGTATATCCTGAACCAATTGATCCTAAAGCAGTTGAATTTATTCTTGCTTGGAATCATACTTATGGAAGCTTAAAAAATTATCCCAATTTAAAATGTATTTCTTCAATGGGAGCAGGCGTTGATTATTTATTGAAAGACCCTGAATTACCTGAAAATGTTTTGCTTACGCGAATTATTGATCCCGAATTATCGAAAACAATGTTTGAATTTATTTTGGCAATTGTAATGAATCATTTGCGTGGTTTGACTCATTTTAAACAAATTCAAGCAAGTAAATTGTGGAAACCTTCTGGATATCAAAGAATTGAAGATGTTCGAATAGGAATAATGGGCTTGGGCGAAATTGGCAGCTACGTGGCTGAACATTTGATGAATTTAGGTTTTTCAGTTAATGGTTGGGCACAAAATCCAAAACCAAATTGTAAAGCAAAAGTTTATTTAGGTTCCGAAGAATTGGAAGCATTTATGAAATCAACAGATATCTTGATTTGCTTATTGCCAAGTACACCAAAAACGGAAGGTTTACTTAATAAACAAACACTTCACTATCTCCCGAAAGGAGCATCATTAATTAATGTAGCACGTGGAGATATTATAGTTGATGCAGATTTAATTCATTTATTAGACTCTAATCATATGAAAACTGCTTCTTTAGATGTATTTACTGAAGAACCTTTGCCAAAAAATCATCCGTTTTGGAAGCATAAAAAAATTGATATTACGCCGCATGTGGCGAGTTTAACGAATCCAAAAACAGTTGCTCCTCAAATTGTTGAAAATTACCATAGAATGAAAAAAGGCAAACAAATTTTATATGAAATTTCGCGCGAAAAAGGTTATTAAATATTTTAAAATGAAAAATTTAACGCAAAGAACGCGAAGAAAAAGCGCAAAGTGCGCAAAGCTTTTATTTTAATTCTTGCGTCCTTAGCGCTTACTTTGCGACCATTGCGGTT
>JAQIBR010000082.1 GCA_027858955.1 Bacteroidales bacterium | reverse complement strand
ATGTTCTCGTAAGCTGATTCTAAATCGCCTAATTTAAAGTAAGTGCGAGACATTCCAAGAAAAGCTTCGATAAAACTAGCGTTTATAGCAACTGCTTTCTTATAATTTTTTAATGCATCATCAAGCATTTCGTTATGTTCAAATGCTTCGGCTAAAAAATAAAAAGAAACTACATCAGGATCTTCCTTATTTATTGTCTCTGTATAATGAGTTATTGCTTTATCATAATTGCCCATACTAAAATAGATATTGGCAATATTAAACCAAGCAGAAGCATATTCCTCATCAATAGCTAATACAAATTCATATGCATCGATAGCTTTTTCGCTTTCACCTAATGAGTTATATGAAATAGCCAGATTAAACCATGCTCCTTTGCTATATGGATAATCATTAATGAAATTATTAAAAAAAACGACTGCATCTTCTGATCGATTAGCCATTTCGTAGCAAAGACCTATTTCACTTAATGTCTGATCGTTATCAGGCTCTAATGCCAACACTTTCGACAGATATTCCAAAGCTTTATCGTATTGCTCCAGATTTTCATATTCAAAAGCAATATTGGAATAGACTTCTGTTAAATCGTGATTTTGATTTAAAGCATGCGTAAATTCTTCAATTGCTTCGCGATATTGCTCCAGCTGACTTAGTATAGATCCTTTTGTCATATAAAAATCGGAATCGCCAATATTACCAAGATCATCAAGCAATTCCAAGCCTTTTTCAGGTTGATCAGACATAGCATAATACTGTGCCTTTTTCAATAGAAACTCATAATTACCAGGATATTGCTCAAGAGAATATTGAATGGCTTTTTTTAAAGTCTCCAAACTCCCGGATTCAAAATAATGATCGATAATAGCCGACAGTTCGTCAATATCGAAAAAAAGAGACTTTCCTAATTCCAACATGCCTTGAAAACGATCAATCATCTCCTTTAAAATCTCCTCAGAATAATATTCAAATTCTTCTCCCATATACTTTTTTATTCCGCTCCAAAAGTACGTATTTTTTAAAGATCATCTGAATACTATTATTCAAGCTTTTATGCACAATTTTATTGACAATTTTGATATACTTTTCTGTTGAAATTTTGCATATTTTCGGCATCTAATAAGCATTAACAAAGGATATTCCCTTATCTTTGCTTTTCGAAAAAAATATTAACCTGCTTTTTAACGTGAGCTCAAACAAATACTTATGACCCTTATAAAATCAATTTCAGGTTTCAGAGGAACCATTGGCGGAGAGCCGGGCACTAATTTAACGCCTGTTGATATTGTAAATTTTGCTTCAGCTTTTGCCTTTTTTATAAAAGAAAAAAGCAAAAAAGAAAATCCTACTATTGTAGTTGGGCGCGATGCCCGATTATCAGGAGAGATGCTCGAAGGAATTGTAAATAACACATTGGTAGCAATGGGAGTGAATGTTGTATCTCTTGGATTATCGACAACACCTACTGTAGAAATGGCCATTCTAAATATGGCTGCCGACGGCGGTATAATTTTAACAGCAAGTCATAATCCTAAACAATGGAATGCTCTTAAATTAGTCAATGCAAAAGGCGAATTTATTTCTGCTAAAGAAGGCAAAACATTATTGCAGTTGATTGTAAAACAAGCATTTAATTATGCTACTATTGATAAAATCGGAAAAATAACTACTGATAACACACAGATAGATAAGCACATTGAAAAAATCTTAGCCTTGAAATTAGTTGATGTTGATGCTATCCGCAAAGCCAATTTTAAAGTTGCTATTGATGGAGTAAATTCTACCGGAGGAATCTCTATTCTTCCATTATTAAAAGCATTGGGGGTAAATGAAGTAGCTGATATATATTGCGAACCATCAGGAATATTCCCACACAATCCTGAGCCCTTACCGGAATATCTTAGCGATTTGTCTGATCTTGTTTTAAGAGAAAAAGCCGATGTTGGATTTGCTGTTGATCCTGATGTAGATCGTTTAGCTATAATAAGCGAAAATGGCATTCCTTTTGGCGAAGAATATACTTTAGTGGCTATTGCCGATTATATTTTGTCAAATAAATCAGGCAATAGTGTTTCTAATCTTTCATCAACAAGAGCACTTCAAAGTATTACTCAAATGCACGAAGGCTCCTACTCAGCTTCTGCTGTTGGAGAAGTGAATGTGGTAAAAATGATGAAAAAGACAAAAGCAATTATTGGAGGTGAAGGAAATGGCGGTGTAATATATCCTGAACTTCATTATGGTCGCGACGCTTTAGTCGGAATTGCATTGTTTTTAAGCTATATGGCCAAACAAAAACAAAAAGTGTCGATGATTCGCTCCAGCTTCCCCGATTATTTTATCAGCAAAAATAAAATCAATTTAGAAGATGATATGGATGTTGACAGTTTGTTATCGAAAATAGCCGAAAAGTATAAAAACGAAAGAGTATCTACCGTTGATGGTGTGAAGATTGATTTTGCAAGCGAATGGGTTCACCTTCGCAAATCAAATACCGAAGCTATTATTCGCATTTATGCCGAAAGCGACAGCTTATATAAGGCGGAGCATTTAGCCGATAAAATTAAACTCGATATCGGTGAATTTTTGAAAGCCTAATACATAAGATGGATTTTATTACTATCTTTTTAATTGCCCTTGGATTATCTTTGGACAGCTTTGCCGTTTCTTTGGCAAATGGATTATCAATTAAAAAACTAAGTACTTGGCGTATTTTTCAGTCAACTACTAATCTTGCTCTTTTTCAGGGAATTATGCCTGTTTTTGGATATTATTTTGCTATTGGATTTCAACAAATTATTCAAGCTTATGACCATTGGATAGCTTTCGTTTTGCTCTTATTAATAGGTTCAAAAATGATTTATGAAGGCATAACCAGAAAAGAAACAGAAAATGAAAATGGTGGTAAATTATCTCGATTAAAGTTAGTTGCTCAAGGCATAGGAACAAGTATTGATGCATTGGCAATTGGAGTGAGTTTTGCATTTTTAGACGTTGAAATCTTTACTCCGGCACTCATAAT
>JAQIBR010000061.1 GCA_027858955.1 Bacteroidales bacterium | reverse complement strand
GGAAATAATACATACTGAATGTCTGATGATAATAAACTTAGGAGTGATTATTTTGCCTTTAAGCTTCTAAAGACTAAGGAAGTTAGAGTTGGTCCAGTTGTTTTTGGAGGCGAAAATCCTGTTGTAATTCAGTCTATGTGCAATACTAACACATTGGATACTCAAGCTACTGTTGAGCAATGCATACGTATAATTAAGGCTGGAGGAGAATTAGTTAGGATTTCAGCTCAAAATATTGCCGAAGCTGAAAATTTAAGAAATATTAAAGCTGAGTTGGTGAATCAGGGCTATAATACACCTATTGCTGCAGATATTCATTTTAGTTCTGGAACTGCTGAAATTGCAGCGCAATATGTTGATAAAGTGCGGATTAATCCGGGTAATTATGCTGATAAAAGCACAAAGAAGGATTATTCAGATGAAGAATATCTTCAAGCATTAAATATAACTTCGGAAAAATTAAAAGCTTTAATCTCTATCTGTAAAAAGTACAAAACTGCCATTCGAATTGGAGTTAATCATGGCTCATTATCAAATCGTATTTTGAGTAAATATGGAAATACAGCAGTAGGAATGGTAGAATCTGCTTTGGAATTTGTAAAGATATTTGAAGATAATCAGTTTTACGATTTGATAATTTCATTGAAATCAAGCAATGTGCTGACTATGGTTCATGCTAATCGTTTGCTATCAATGAGAATGATGCAAAACGGTAGTATATATCCAATACATTTGGGTGTTACAGAAGCTGGAAATGGTTATGCAGGCAGACAAAAATCCATAGCTGGAATAGCAGCATTATTGAATGATGGAATAGGAGATACGATTCGAGTTTCTTTAACGGAAACACCTGAAAATGAGATTTCCATAGCAATTATGCTGCGTGATACAATTGAGGCAAAAGAGCATAATAAATTAATAGAATCGAAAAAAAAAGCATGGTTTGATCCATTTTCATATAATAAAAGAACTTCGGCGTCAGTTGGAAATATTGGAGGTAAAAACTCGGCAGCAGTAATTTTACCTGCTTTTCAACGCTCAAGTTCTAAAGTACAGAGGTCGGAAAGGGATTTAGATTCGCCGAAGGCTGATTTTCTTTATCTGGGGACTGAGAAACCTTTATTTCTACCTTGTGATAATCAATATATTCAGGATTTTTCGGCCTGGGGAAACGAGCATTCAAATTGTTATCCTTTGATAAATAATAAGGAATTGCTCGGAAATAGCCTTCCTTTAGACCAAATCGTCTGGATTCAATTAACAATAGAAGACCTTAATTCTCCAAAAAGCCGTGAAAAAATTAAAAAATTACCTTTTGCGATATTAGTACTGACTGCTGTTTCAGACTATCCTATCGCCGAATGGCGAGAAGCTTTTTATATTTTGCATCAAGAGAAGATAAATATGCCTGTTATATTGCATCGGACATTCGACATTGATTTGGTTCAATCACTTTTATTGGAAGCAACTAAAGTTTATTCAGCTCTTTTGCTTGATGGTTTTGGAGATGGAATTTGGGTCCATAACGATGGCGGAGTTCCTATTGATATGTTAAAGCATCTTTCTTTTGGAATTTTGCAAAGTTGCAGATTACGCCTAACTCAAACAGATTATATTGCTTGCCCATCTTGCGGTCGGACTTTATTTAATATTGAAGAACGATTGGATGAAATTCGCAAAAAAACAAAGCATTTAAAACACCTTAAAATAGCTGTAATGGGATGCGTTGTTAATGGTTTAGGCGAGATGGTAGATGCCGATTATGGTTATGTTGGAAGTGGAATTGGCAAAGTAAATTTGTATAAAGGCAAGAAGCTGATGCAGAAAAATGTTAAAGAAGAAGATGCTTCTGATGCTTTGCTTGAATTAATAAAAGAAGAGAGTGATTGGTGTGATGGTTAAATATTGTGAGCTATAATTATATTGTTTCATAGAAATCTTAAACCGAAAAACAGCATTTGCCTTTAAAGTTTTACCTAATCTGTTTAGCTTTAAAGAAAACTATTCATCCGAAGGAACAAGTGGTGAAGCAGGAACAGGAATGGGCTTATTGTTTTGCAAAGAATTTATTGATATTCAGGGAGGTACGATTAAAGCAGAAAGTACTTTAGGCAAAGGATCGACATTTAGTTTTAGTTTACCTATTGCAGATGTGAAAAAATTGTAAATTTAATATTGTTCAAGAATAAATATCCTAATGAATAAGCAATTATCCCTATTTTCGCAGTATGATTGTAGTAACTGGCGGAACAGGATTTGTGGGAGCTCATTTGCTTTTTGATTTATGTCAAAATCATTCACATATTCGAGCCATAAAACGTCAAAATTCCGATTTAGAACAAGTAAAAAAAACCTTTTCTTATTATTCCGAAGATTTTGAATTGCTTTTTCAAAAAATTGAATGGGTGGATGCTGATGTTTCCGATTACGATTCTTTGGAAAAAGCTTTTAAAGGTGCAAGTAAAATATATCATTCGGCGGCAATGGTTTCTTTTCAAGAAAAGGATCGCCAAAAGATGATGGAAATTAATGTACAAGGAACAGCAAATGTGGTAAACGCGGCATTGTATTGTAAAGCAAAAAAGCTTTGTCATGTTAGTTCTGTTGCTTCGCTTGGTCGTGCTGAAACAGATCAATTATGCACAGAAGAAACTCCTTGGAAAGATTCAGATAAAAGCTCACCGTATTCCATTAGTAAATATAAAGCAGAGCTGGAAGTTTGGCGAGGCATTGAGGAAGGACTTGCGTCAGTGATTGTAAATCCGAGTATAATTTTGGGGCCAATGAAATGGGATACTGGAAGCGCGGCATTGTTTTCTTTAGTTTGGAAGGGACTTAAATTTTATCCTGAAGGAGAAAGTGGATTTGTATATGTTCGAGATGTCAGCCGAGCTATGATTGAACTTATGGAAAGTGATATTTCGAGGCAACGATTTACTTTAAATGCCGAAAATGTTGACTATCAAAAATTATTTAGTTTGATGGCTAAAAATTTAGGCAAACCAAAACCAACAATTGCTGTTAAGCCTTGGATGAGTGAACTTAGCTGGCGATTGCTTAAAATCAGATCAATATTTACAGGAAAAGCAGCAGCTTTTACTAAAGATACAGCACGCTCATCGATGAAAAAAAATCTATTTAGTAATCAAAAAATTAAAAAAGCAATAGGTTTTGAGTTTACTACTTTAGAAGAAATGATTGACTTGACTGCCAAACAATTCCTAAATGAGCACTATTAGAACTTTATAAGCAGTACAGGATTCTTTGCAGGTGTTTCTTAATTTGATTGGTGAAATTTGGTGATTTGGTGACTTGCGCCAAGGGCATCCCTTCGGGAGTGGCCTATTATTTTCGCCACAAAAATACAAAGACACACCAAAATTATTTTTATTAAAAAGTAGTAAATAGGGTTGTTCAAAATAATCAACACAAAAAAGATGAAACGAGCCGAATAAAGATTTTATTACACAGAAGAATGATTTTAATGGCGAGTTCCATGTGACCAAAACATAAAATTATTAACACATGAAACCTAACACACTTGAAAGAGAAGAAATAAAGTCGGAATATAAATGGGATTTTAATCATATTTATCACAATTGGGAAATGTGGCAATCTGATTTTGATTCCATCAAAATAGAAGTAGAGAAATTGAAAGCAATGCAAGGCAGTCTTGGGAAAAGCGCCAAGCATCTTTTATCTACATTCATTAAACACGATGAAATTGAAAAGCAGTCGCATAAAGTTTATGCATATCCAGCATTGCAAAAAAGTACAGATAATCGAGATAATTCTTTTCAGGCAAAGCTACAGGAAGTAACACAGTTTTTTGCTCTTATGCAAACTGCCACATCTTGGATAGCACCTGAACTTATGGAAATTCCTAAAGAAAAATGGCAAACTTGGTTATCGCAAACTCCTGAACTTGAGCCATATCGTTTTGGATTGGAAAATATTCATCGCCAAAAAGCTCATATTCTTAGCGAAGATAAAGAACGACTTCTTTCTTACTTTACTCAAACTGCTGGCACAGCGTCAAGTACATTTACGAGCCTAACAACTGCGGATGTTAAATTTCCCGAAATTAAATTGGAAAATGGTGAAAAATTAAAGCTTACACATGGCAATTATGCTCACCTTCTAAACACATCTAAAGTTAGAGCCGACAGAAAAAAAGCTGCCGAAGCTTTTTATCCGCTTTATGCCGATCAGAAAAATACTTTAGCATCTCTTTATAAAGGAATTTGCGATAAGGATTTTGCTTTTGCACAGGCACGTAATTTCAGTACCAGTTTGGAAGCGAAGCTTGAAAAAAACAATATTCCTTTGAGTGTTTATAATAATTTGGTAAAAACAGTTGGCGAAAATACAGATGCTCTCAAAAAATACCATATTCTTCGTGCAAAATATTTGAAACTGATTGGTGATTATCACGCTTATGACAGCAGGCTCACTTTGGTCGATTTTGATAAGAAATACGATTGGGATGAAGCTAAAAAAATGGTGCTAGCTTCTGTTGAACCTTTGGGTGAAGAATATGTTTCAAAATACAGAACTGCATTGGAAAATGGCTGGATTGATGTTTTTGAAAACGATGGCAAATCTTCAGGAGCATATTCAATGGGAGTGTTTGGAGTTCATCCTTTTATACTGATGAATTATAATGAAACTCAGGATAATGTATTTACGCTCGCTCATGAAATGGGACATAGTATACACACTATGTTATCGGAAGAAAATCAGCCTTTCAGTACTCACGATTATACCATTTTTGTTGCTGAGGTTGCATCTACTTTCAATGAAAGACTATTGCTCGATTATATGCTGGGAAAAAGCACTGATAAGCTCGAAAAGATTGCCTTACTGCAACAAAGCATCGAAAATATTACGGGCACTTTCTATATCCAAACTATGTTTGCCGATTTTGAATTACAGTCTCATGAAATTATTGAACAAGGACAAGCTTTAACTTCTGATAAGCTTACTGCCATTTGTGAAAAACTCGATAAAAAATATTATGGAGATGAGATTTTTACTCGCGATCAGGCTAATATTTTTTGGGCTCGAATACCCCATTTTTATCGTTCGCCTTTTTATGTTTATCAATATGCCACCAGTTTTGCGGCTTCGGCAAGTTTGTATGCTCAGGTTAAAGAAGGTGTCAAAAATGGTAATAATGAACCTTTGGAAAAGTATCTTAATCTATTAAAATCGGGAGGAAATGACTATCCCGTGGAACAATTGAAAAAAGCAGGAGCCGATTTAACTCAGTCAGGAACAGTGTTTTCTGTAATTAAGCAGTTAGGTGAATTGGTGGATGATTTGGAAGAAGAATTAATGTGCTAATGCGAAAATGTGTTAATGAGGTATTCAGGACGAGTCACATCGTAACAATAATTGCAGTGAATTTTGTTGAGCTAATATGTCATATCATACAATATCAACATGTTCACTTTCCTCGATTAAAATAAATTAGGCACTTATGATTTTTACCGCAATGGACGCAATGATCTCGCTGCCATTGGCATCCCTTCGGGTAAAGTTCGCTATTTTATTTGTGGTTGATTCTAAGCACCTTGCGTTCTTTGCGGATTCTTTGCGTTCCTTGCGGTTAAATTAGATGCGTTTGCCTAGGCAAAACTCAGAGTTAAAAAAAGTTCGAATTATCAATTTATCAAATTACCACATCAGCAAATCAATTTATTTTTTAAGCGCAATCCTAAAAGTTGTTCCCTGATTCAACACAGAATTTTTTACAAAAATCTTTCCTTTGTGATAATGATCTATAATACGTTGTGCAAGAGAAAGACCCAATCCCCATCCGCGCTTTTTGTTCGTAAATCCCGGTCGGAAAACATTCTTGAAATTACTTTTGGAAAGTCCTTTTCCGGTGTCGCTAATATCTACAAAGAGTTGTTTTTCGTCTTCGCTCAATTCAATCAGAATTTCACCGACACCCGACATGGCATCAAGTGCATTTTTGCACACATTTTCTATTACCCAGGCAAAAAGCTGAGCATTTAAAGGAACTAAGGTAGTTTTAGATTGATTTAGATTTTCCTGAAGTTTATAATTCACCTTCTTTGAGGTTCGTGTTTTAAGATAAGTCACTACTTCATCAATAAGTTCATAAATGGGCAAAATTTCCAGCTTGGGTGTTGAGCCTATTTTTGAAAACCGTTCACTTATGATTTCTAATCGTTTAAGGTCTTTTTCAATCTCAACAAGCTGTTCTTGAACTGATTCGTTAGGCCGAAGTAATTCAAACCAAGCTAGCATTGAAGAAAGTGGTGTTCCAATTTGATGTGCTGTTTCTTTTGCTAAGCCTGCCCACAGCTTGTTTTGAGCACTTGTTTGGGCAGTATTAAAAGTCAAATAGGCAAGCAAAATAAACAAAGCGATTGCCAGAAAAACAATTATAGGATAATAAGTTAATTGTGACTGTAAAGCAGAATCGCTATAAAAAATGTACTGTTTTTCTTCTCCTGCCAATTCTATTTCAATTGCTTCGTTTTGATCTTGCATTTCAATAAGCATTTGCTGAATAAAAGCAAAGTCTGAAGCTTTTTTATTATCAATATTTCCAGTAAATAAAGCTATTTTTTTACTTGAATCTGTAATTATAACAGGTACCGAAGATGCATTTGTTAAGACCTCATTAATAAAAGACTGATTTAAGTCTTCCAGCATTTCCTGTGTTTCGGTAAAAATGCGGCTATCTTTATAGTATAAATAGATCTTTTCATTGTCGTAATAATCCATCGTAACAGGTGGATATTGGCTAAAAGAAGCGAGCAAATCTCCCTCAAGAATTTTA
>JAQIBR010000268.1 GCA_027858955.1 Bacteroidales bacterium | reverse complement strand
ACGTGCTGCCCCTCGACTTGCATGTGTTAGGCCTGCCGCTAGCGTTCATCCTGAGCCAGGATCAAACTCTTCATTGTAAAAAATTAAGTTTGTTTTGTCTCTTTTGTCCTGACTTGACTTGAAATGTCCCTAATAAAAAAACATCTCAGGATATTTTGCTCTACATTTACTTTAAGTATATTTTCAATCTTTCTATGAACTTCTTTTTGTATCCCCCGTTAAAGGGCTGCAAAGATAATAACTTTTCCTTTTCTACAAACTCTTTTTGAAGAAAGTTTGATAAAAATTGAAAACTTATTCTCAAGGTACTTTTTAAACCAATATCAGAGATAATACCCCTCCAAAAGCGAGTGCAAAAGTAGAAAGTTTATTGGAAGAAAAAAGAGTTTATGAATAAATAAATTGAGAATAATATTATATAAATTTGTATGCTATATCAACTACTTAATTATCAATAAATAATGACATTTTATCGAATTGAGAAACAAAGAATATTTGCAATAAAACATCAGATAAACAAAATCCCCAAAAAGTATTTTACACCTTTGGGGATTGATATTTTGTCTGGACTAAGGCCTTTACAATGCTAATTATTAATAGAACTCTATTTGTGTAGTAAAAGCACTATCAATTTTTGCGCTCAAATCTTGCAGTCCATATTTCTTAGTATATTGACCCATACGCTGTAATACTCCTAAAGCCGTTTGCTGGTCGCTTCTCAATAAATCCCTGAAAACAGGTCGTTGAGAGTTTATATAATCTAAATCAGATATGTAATAAATGTACAATGCATCAATAATATCGGTGGCTTTGTCCATTTCTCCTGCACGCATATAATTTTCGGCATAAGTCAACATATACATATTCCAATGAATTTTATGGTTTGGGAAATAATGTACATAAGTATCTAAAGCTTGCACAGCTTTATTTGTACGCTCTTCAATTTGAGCGGCATTAGTTATTGCATCTTCCAACGCAAGTATATCTGCACGATCAAGAAGTGCTTCTGCCACCCGCAAAAGATTGTTTTGGGGAATCCGTGAATTGCGATAGCTTTCACGATCAACACTTACTTCATCCTTTTCAAGATTACCATATTTAGCCTTATTCACTAATAAATCGAATGATTTATCTGCATCGATACCGCCCATATTTTTCATATAACCTTCTGCTTTGTATGGTCGTAAACGATATACAAATCCTTCGAGATGCATATATTCATCTAATCCAAGAACCTTTTTAACACTGGATGGATTTGCAAAATAAATTGGGCGATCCCAATTATTAGATGAGAGAAAATCGAGAAGCATTAAATCGTTTTTTTGTAAAAAGCTTCCGCTTACTCGCCAAGTTAAACTATCGGGGACTTTATCAATTTTATCTTTCGATACTGTTCCAGTGCTAAGCAATTTAGCTTTATCAAGAGCAAGTTTAATATTACGAGTGGGCATATAGTTTATATCTGAACCACTGGTCATTTTAACTTTGGATGAAGGATGATCGCTTTTGATAAAATCGATAACAGCTTTCAATTCATGTGTTCCTTCCAGTCGTTCAGTAATTGGAACATAATCGTTAATCCCATTATTGTATTTATCCTGAGTAAGGCTAAGAGGTATTTTTTTCGAATCATATAATTTCCTCCCCATTTGATGCACGTACCAAGAACCTGAAGATAACATATAATTCACTACGCGAACATCGGTTCGGAATCCTTCCACTTCCTGAATATACCAAAGAGGGAAAGTATCATTATCACCGTTCACAAATAAAACGGCATTGGGCTCGCAAGAGGATAAATAGTTATATGCAAAATCACGTGCAGTAGTTTTTCCTGAACGATTGTGGTCGTCCCACCCCTCACTTGCCATTAATCCTGGAACTAAAATCAGAGTAGCTAAGCCTACAATAATACTCGATACTTTCAATCCGATTTTATTTTTCAAAAGATTGATTAATGGAAGCAAACCAAGTCCAATCCATATAGCAAAAGCATAAAAAGATCCCGCATAGGCATAATCACGTTCGCGCGGTTGGTACGGAGTATTATTAAGGTAAACTACAATCGCCAGACCTGTCATTATAAACAATAATAGAACCACCCAAAAATCTTTGTTATTTCTGTTTAATTGATAAATCAAACCAATGAGGCCAAGAATAAAAGGTAAGAAATAAAACTTATTGTTTGCAGGATTCTGACTTTGGATAGGTAAGTGATTTTGATTTCCCAATCGTAATGAATCAATAAAATTAATACCACTAATCCAATTTCCATTGCGAATATTAGGCTGTGATTCAATATCATTTTGTCGGCCTGCAAAATTCCACATAAAATAGCGGAAATACATATGTCCTACTTGATAACTAAAGAAAAAGCGTAGGTTATCTCCGAATGATGGCTTATATACAATTTTATCGTTACCATCTCTATCTGTAATTTTTACCGGAGTGCCTCGTGAGTTTTGGTAACTTTTATACATTTCGATATGCTGAGGCTTTTGATTACTCCACATACGTGGAAATAAACCGGATAATTTTGGATTATATATTGGTGCCGAATCCTTACCTGAATCTGTGATTATATATTTCCCTTTTGCTTCATCTTTAACATAGGTCGGAGATTTATCATTCCAAGAAGCAACATCGGCATTGTAATACTGACCATAAAGAAGTGGCCATGTACCATATTGTTCACGTAACAAATATGAGAGCATACTGATGGCATCTTTTGGGTCGTTCTCATTAATAGGAGGGTTGGCATTAGCACGAATAACTAAAATTAAAAACGAAGAATAACCAATCAAAATAAAGGTAGTGCTTAATATGGCTATATGAGCAATAAGTTGTTTTTTCTTATGAGTAAAGCGAATGGCCCAGACAATTACTGCTATTACACTAATAAAAAATAAGATACTTCCAGTATTGAAAGGTAGACCAATCACGTTTATAAAGAAAAGCTCAAAGGCTCCAGCTAATTTTACAGTGATTGGAATGATGAAATACATTACAAATGACAGTACAAAAAGTGATACCAAACCAGCCAAAACAAAACCTTTCCAATCAGTTTTTTTGAATTTTTTAAAGTATACAACATAAGTTATCGCTGGAATCGCCAATAAGTTAAGCAGGTGAACACCAATAGATAATCCAATCAAAAAAGCAATTAGAATAAGCCATCTGTAAGAATAATTGCTATCAGCAACTTCTTCCCATTTTAAAATTGCCCAAAAGACAATCGCTGTGAACAAAGAAGACATAGCATACACTTCGCCCTCTACAGCCGAAAACCAAAACGAATCAGAGAATGTATATGCTAAAGCACCCACAATGCCACTAACCATTATTGGGAATAAAGCTTGATTATTTTCAGGATTAGCTACTAATTTTCTTGCCAATCGGGTTATAGTCCAAAAAAGGAATAAAATAGTAAAACTGCTCGAAAACACAGACATGATGTTAATCATCAATGCAACATTTTCAACATTGCCAAAAGCGAATAAACTAAAAAAGCGACCCATCAATTGAAACATAGGGGCTCCAGGTGGGTGGCCAACTTGTAGTTTATAAGAGGTTGCAATATATTCTCCAACGTCCCACCATCCTGCAGATGGTTCAACTGTTAAGAGATAAACTAAGGTTGCTATAGCGAAAATTAGCCATCCAATTATATTGTTTACTTTTTTAAACATAATACAGCTTTTAATTTTTATCTTTTTTAGAATGTGATGTGTAAATTCTATATGCTTGATAATAATTCATTTCGTTATCTGATAACTGTTTAGCTGAAAAATGTTCGGCAGTTTGAATTAAAATCATTGAAAGGTTTATTCTTTAATGCCGACAAATTTATGAAATTTAAGTGGTTTTTCACACACAATCATTGTTGTCAAATATTTTTTAAGAATCTTTAGTAAATTTAAGGTAATGATATACAATTTAGAATTAATAAATTAAAAGAGTGAGGTAAAGGATTAAAAATTTCCGTTTGCATCAATTTTTAAAATATTATCTGGTAAATCACTGATGTTTAATTTATTAATCACATCAATTACTCTTTTTTGCGGATCTATATGCGCACCTCCTGCACTCGGTTGATAAATAGGAATGATTTTACCGCGAATAAATTTACCTGTTTGATTAGTAACTAATTGTACTAAGGGTGCTATTCCATTTGGTCCGCTTAAGTTAAAACGTGCATAAGTACTAAAATTTCCAAGGCTATAAGCGATAAAGCGGTCTTTATATATTTCCATGGCACGCGTAACATGTGGGCCATGACCAAATATAATATCTGCACCGGCATCAACCATTTTATGAGCAAATTCGTAAAGATTGCCTCTTTTTTCACCATAGAACTCTTCCGAGCCTTTTGGAAGGTGCTGATAATCTTTACCTTCTGCTCCACCATGGAAAGAAACGATTACAATATCATTTCTATTCGCCAAGTCTCTAACCATTCGTGTTGCTTCATCGATATTTAATAAATCGAGGGTGCCTTTATTTGGAGCGAATGCTATAAATCCATATTTAACTCCATCTTTAACGAATTCAGCAGTGGGTTTTAGTTCCAAACCTGCATGTTCAATTTCTAATGAATCAAGAATGTGCATGGTTTGTTTTCGCCCGAAATCACCAAAATCTCCAGAATGGTTATTAGCTAGTGATAGAATATCGAAACCTGATTCGGAAAGACAGGATGCAAATTTTTCGGGCATCCGAAACGCATAACATTTAAGTGTGTCTTGACAGTTCTTAGACATTTTGCCTCCATCTATTAGTGCTCCTTCAAGGTTTCCAAAACTTATATCTGCTTCCAATAAAAATGACTTAACATCGGCCAATAAAGGGCTGCAATCTTCATTTGGTGGTAAATACGATCGAGAAGGATATGTAGTTCCCAGCATAATATCTCCAACACCTGTTATTTTGATTTCTCGCTCTTGAAGCGATGTAGAGTCAATAGTCAATGGCTGATTCTGGGCAATAATTACCTGATTGCTTAGTAAAACCAAAAGAAAGAATAAATTGTGAAGATTGATAATAAATGCCGATCTAAATCTCATTTTATAATTTTATAAAGTATTTATATGAATGTATTTATATTTCATCAGCACACTAAGAAACTGTCTAAAATTCTTTTTTATGAATTTTGTACATTATTAATTTTGGTGGGTTTTGGTGTATTTGTGCATTGGTGGCGAGAAAAATTATGCCACCAAAACACTAAAGCACTAAATTTCACCAATTAATTTAAGATATAATCCAATTAATAACAAGTTCAATTAAAATTTAGACAGTTTCTAAACATATTGCCATATTTGCAGAATAGCAAAGATTTATAGCTGTGTAATAAGTTGATATTCTTCTGCAGAAATGTCCTTATAAATGAAGTTTAAAGGATTTATTGGTTTATCGTCCAAACGAACTTCATAATGTAAGTGAGGAGAAACACTAATGCCAGTATTCCCAACTTGGCCAATCAAACCACCTAAGATCATTTCCTGACCAACTATTACTTGGATTTTATGTAAATGAGCATAAACTGTTTTATAGCCAAAACCGTGGTCTATTACTACTTTATTGCCGTAACCATCGTGATAATTATTTGCAACAATTACTATTCCTTTGGCGGTTGAATATATCGGACTGCCCTTTAATGCTGTTAGATCTATTCCTTTATGAAATTTGCGGATTTTAAAAATTGGGTGTGTTCGATACCCAAAGCTCGAAGCATAACGAATTAAATCTTTTGGAGCAATAGGATAAATTGAAGGCTGGTGCTGCAATCTATTTATATTATCAGTTGCTAAGGTTGTTAATTCATCGAATGACACTGACTGAACCTTAAATTTGGCATTCAATTGGCTAAATTCATCACGATAATCGCTTAATTTTGGATCAGAAGGTATAGCATCTGTATTTCTATTATCTGATGTTCCACCAATACCTGCAGACCGCATCTCTTCAGCAAGAAGATCAACACCTAATACTAAGCGGTATAAATTATCGTCTTTATCTTGAATCTCAGATAAAGTAGATTTTAAATTGTCTAATTCAGCATTAATTAAGTCTAAATTTCTGATGTGTCTTGCATTTTCCATCTTAAGTGCGTATTCTTCAGGAGTTTCGAACACTAAGGAAGAAGTAACTGAAAGAATAACTGCAAGTATCACAACCTGTAAAGGTATAAGAATATATTTTTTTACTTTACTAATTCGACCTGCGTGAGCTTGCTCGAGTTTTAAAGATTTTTTGTTTTTAATATCTTGTTTTTTAAGCATAAATCCGGTTTTTAAAATCGGGGTGCAAAAGTAGTAAAATATTTCTAAATCAAAAATTTATTACTAATGCATATTTTATATCGTAAAAGTAAAGAAAATATAAAACAATATAGAAGACTAACAAGCTAGTTATCAAGGATTAATTGTTTAAAACTTTAGAAATTGAAAAAAGAAGAATTGGAAAAATTATTTAAGCATATCAATAACTTCGCTTAAGTCTCCATCGTTTGGAGCTTCATTTAGTCCAAGTATCTTGCAGAATAAAGGATAAAGCGATACATTTATAAAGCGCTCTTTTTCGTAATTTTCTTTAAAGGCGGGCCCGTATGCATAATAGATAGCATCCATATCCGTATTCCTGTTGTCATAGCCATGAGTTCCATTACTTGAGTATTTTCTACCAGACTTATTAAACAAGCTGTACGAACTGTCGGCTACTGCAATTATATCTAATGTTCGTGGATTAGCACCATAATGTAATCTTTTAGGAATATCAGAAATTTTGTATGATGTTATGCCTTTTGTTTTTCCAAGTACATAAAGAATGGAATCTATGGAGCCATCGGTAGCTTTAATATTATAAAAAGGATTACTGCCGACTATATTAGTAGTCCATTCAGGTTTCAGTATTTTATCAAGATACACTTGTTTATCATCCGAAATACTTCCCATTCCATGGTCGGATAATACAATCACATTTACGCTTTTAGCGATTGGAATTTGACTGAGTTTATCCATAAAAACACCAACTAAACTATCGAGGTATGCAACTTTTAAATTAGTTTCATCTGAATGAGGTCCAAACTTATGGCCAGCTAAATCAGGTTCGTGCATATACCACATAATTAAATGAGGCCTTTTGTCATTGGGACGTTCTAACCAACTTATTACTGTATCAATTCTTTGTTCAAATGGAAAGTTATGCTCATAGGGTTTCCAAATAGTGGGTCGCATATTTTGTATATCTGCTTCTGAGCCAACCCAGTAGAATGTAGCTGCTTTAACATTTTGTTTTTCTGCGGTATTCCAAATAGGTTCTCCGTCGTAGAATTCACCATCTTCAACTGCATTGCGATTTCTGATAGAATATACTAAGTCTCTTTCCAGATCAACAAACGTATTATTAACGATTCCATTATTATTAGGATAAAGACCGGTTGCAATAGCATAATGATTTGGAAATGTTTTTGTTGGGAAGGATGCTTGCATGCTTTTAGCTTTCACACCCATTTTGGCAATTTTATCTAAGTTTGGGGTATTAACAGAATCGGCATAATCCCAGCGAAATCCGTCTAGTGACAGAACTACTAAATAAGGCTGATCATTATTTTTACTCGTATTTTTTGTGTAATTACAAGAGCTAAGTAATATTGTTAGAGCAGCAAGAAGGAATGTAAACTTTCTCATGATTTTTGCATTTGTACAAAAGTAGATAAAATTCTTAGTAGAGAATATTTATTAATGTGGATCGAAAAAAGTAGGAATAAAAAAACCGCTCCAATTTTGGAGCGGTTTTTTTAAAGCTTTAAGTTTTATCAGTATTTACTGATTAACATAAACTCCACCTTGTAATACAATATATAAAGTAACATCGTGTGTTGAACCATCATATACTGAGAATGTAGCATTAAATTTTTGTCCGTCTGACATTCCCGGGAAGTTATTTAATATAACGGCTCCAATGACTTCTAAAACCATATCGTCAGTCCATGAGAACATATTAAAGTTTCCATAGCTGTCCATATTACCAGTTTCTGCAGGATAAGTAGCACTAAAAGCGTCTACAATATAACTATAATCAGCAGCACCTAATGTATATTTAATTGTATTATCTGGTACCCATACATTGCCGTCGTGTCCAAATTGTAATGTAGTACTAATAGTAGATTGGTATCCATTCCAGCCACCATCAACTACAGTATATAGATTTCCTCTTAACTGAGCTCCGCTTGAACTTGAATAATAATCATAAATAACAAATAATTCATCATCATCCAGAGCATAAGGATAATTAATGTTTAAGAATGTTGGTACATAACCGTCAGGTGAAATAGAGCTACCAAAATTATTATAGTATCCAGGTTGACCATAAGCTTCGCCCATAGAATCAAAATCGCCAGAGCTTAAGAAAATTACATTAGAACTTTGTTTCCACTCAGAACCTGTATATGTATAGAAATCGCCTCGATTTTCAGTTATTGTAGAAGCTTGATATTCAACATCTACTCCTGATTCTTCAACTAATTCAAATTCTGGATCGGCACCAGCAGCGGTACATTTATAGATAACAGTATAAGTAATATTCTCTCCATTATATGTAAGATAAGTTATAGAATAGTATACTGTTTGGCCATTTATTTCAGGAACGGCATTTGGAAATTTATCTTTTAAAAACCACACAATTCCAACTTGCACTCTTTCATTAACAAAAGCGATTTGTTCTTCTTCAGTGGTAAGTGCATCGTAGTCGGCTTGACCTTCACGTTTGTAAAGTCTTGTATCGAAGTTGGAATAGTAGGCACCTGCACCAGTATATAATTCACTATCTCCATAAGAACTTACTAAGCTACTCACAGCAGGATCAGTATGATTTGCTACGCGATCAACAATAAGCATATAATCTTCAGACACCATATTATGAATTACAGAAGGATCACTAGGCTCATCGGCATATTTATACTCAGCCAATATGATATCCCCACTTGCAGGAGCATCAATCCTAGCTGCTAAAATAGCTGGTAGATTTCTGCTCGCGGGAGAAGTAGCAGTGAAAACATTATAGATAGAAGCATCAGCTCCTGCATCAGCGTAATCTTCATCCACTAATTGGTAACTATCAGAATAAGTATAATCACTAACACCAGGAGCATTTCCAACATATAATTTGAAACCTACTAAAGCTGATGAATTCTTTCCCCATACTGGGTATTTGTCTTTTAAGTATGGAGGGAGCAATGTTTTAGCATCATTAAGATTGCTAAAGCTACCATAACCTAAATCTAAAGCATCGTAATCCTCATCGGTAAGTGTGAATGTCGCGTCCCCGACTATGGGGTTAACGATGGCGTCAATCTCGGTATGGATATCTTCCATTGGTGTACAGGCTGATGTAAAAATCAAACCTACAACCGCAAATAAATATATAATTTTTTTCATAGTAATAATCTATTTTTAATTAAAAATTAATTTTTGCACTAACATTGAAAGTTCTTCCAAATCCGTACCAAACTAATGCTGTAGCAGCATTGCTTGCTGAACCGTCTCTTGCATCAGCAATATACTCAGTGTCAAAAACATTATTCATTCTTGCTATAAGTACAGCATCAAAACCACCAAAATCGAATCCATATCTTATACTGGCATCAACTGTACTAAATGCCGGTATTTTCCATGGTTGTGCTAAATCTGGCTCTGTTCTGCTGTCGGGACTATAATCTGCATATAAATCTGCAAAATAATTAAAATCAACAGTAAAATTAGTTTGTGGCATAACTTGATAGTTGAATCCAACTGCTGCTGTAGTTTGTGCAGCATTAGACACTTTTACATCTTCAATAAATAAGTTAAAAGGACTACCAATAGGTTCTTGATCCTCATTGTAAATTTGTACATTCTCTATGTTATTATCCCATCTCCAGTCACCTACAGAAAGCATTCCCATAGTAGATAATTTTTTGGAAACTTTATAAGTAAAATCGAGCTCAACACCTTGGTGCAGAGCGTTTACTCCTATTAAGTTAGCAAAATATGCAATACCCCCAATATTAGAATAACGTGTAACAGTTCTGTCGTTCCATTTTGTATTATAAACATTTAAGTTGGCGGCTAATTTTTCACCTCTAAATCCATATCCTAATTCTACACTGAATATTTTTTGGTTAACTGCTTCTAAATTAATGTGCTCATTATCATACCCTTGGAAAACAGCATCAAAACCGGCAGCTTTCTCAAAATAACCAATATTAGCGAAGACATTATGATTATCCGTAAGGTTATAATTTGCACCACTTTTTATGCTAAATCCGCCAAAATTGTATTTGTCTGTTGTTTGCATTGGATCAGAATCAAGGTACTGAAAATAGTCAACTCTTTGGTAAGATGTGTTAGAAAAAGATGCAGATACAAAAGCAGCCAGATTATTTTTATCATACTCTACTTGCGTAAATAAACCCTGCCATCCAACATTTCCATCGTTGTTATAATTGTATTTATCTCCAACTCGAAGTACTGCATTAGGATTGTTTATATCGTCATCATTATAAATATAAGAAGCTCCCAATAAATCTGTTACTTCATAAAAGTGTTGCGCTGTATATGTTCTTACGTCAAGACCGGCTGTAAAATCCAAGTGTTCGCCTAATTCAGTATTAAATGTAGAAAGCACTCCAAACCAGTTATGGTCGTTTCTGGATGCTCTTTGCCAAGCTACTGCACCCATAGCACCATTTGCAATGTTGGTATTTACAATATTATCAATATCCATTGGTTGGTCAAAATTACCTAACCTAACATCGAATAAAGCATTGTCGCCGCCTCTACCGCCACCACCACCGGTACCGAAGGAAGCATAAAATGCTGTTGACAAAGTTGATTTATCACTTATTGTCCAATAATGGTTAAGAGATGTTTGAGATTTGTGATAGAAATTATCTTCTATGTGAACTACTTGTCCTCCTCTCATACCCCAATCGGAGTTAAATTTATTTCCGCTTTCAGCATTTCTGTATGTTTCAATTAAATGAGGATTTTGTCTCTGTCCGTGTCTTTGAGGGGCACCAAAAGAAGTGAATGAAATTCTATGACTTGCGCCAAGGTTTTTTGAGATATTCAGGAAGTAATTATATCCGTCAAATTCAGTTCCATCTACATATCCTTCTCCTGTTGTTTTTGCAACAGAAACAGTTGCAGCCCATCCATTAGACAATAATCCTGTAGATACAGTTGCTCCGATTTTTTGGTAACCATCATTACCTACTGTGGTAGAGATACTTCCACCTTCTTCAATATCAGTAGTTTTAGAAACAATGTTTATAGTACCACCAATTGAGGGTACAGCCACTTTTGAAGCTCCAAGGCCACGCTGTACCTGCATAGTGCGAGTAACATCTGATAAACCTGCCCAATTTGACCAATAAACTCTACCGTTTTCCATATCGTTTACAGGTACACCATTTATCATAACAGCGACATTTTCAGAGTTAAAACCTCTAAGATTAACTCTACCGTCGCCAAAACCACCCCCTGATTTTGTAGCATATACGCCGGGTGTTGATTTCAAAATTTCCGGGAATTCTTGAGAACCCAGCTTGTCTTCAATTAGTCGGGAACTGATTGATGAGATAGCAACAGGAGTTTTTCGATCAATTGCTAAGGAAGCAAAAACACTTACTTCGTCCAATCCAACTTGACTTCCTGCCAATGCAATTGTACCTAAGTCAACTGTTTGACCTTCTTGTACATTTACTTCAAATTCTTGATTAAGAAAACCAACAAATTGAACAACAATTGTATGTGTTCCTGCTGGGACTTCAAAGTTGAAAGTTCCTGATAATCCAGTTGATACACCGGTTGTAGTTCCTTCTACAACTACCGAAGCTCCAAGAAGAGTTTCGTTATTGTCAGCGTCTACAACTGTACCTTTAACAAACCCTTGAGCCATTGCTGTTCCCATAAAAAAGGTAAGAGCTACGACAAGAGTCATTTTTTGTAAAAAATTTCTCATAATTTTTAGTTTTGATTGCTTTTTTAAAGTTTAGTGGGCTAAGCTACAAAAAATAATTTAAGGTATATTAACTGTTGAAAAATTGTTAATAGCTTCCTTCAATTAATTTCTCATCCGCACTTAAAATCAAATAATATTTATTGTAAATACTTATAAATCAGAAGATAATTACAATTCTAATATCAATTGTATGAAATGGGAAATATGGTGTTTTGAAAGATTGTTGAAGTTTTTAATGTAAGTTGTCGAGCTGAGCGTTGATTAATGAAATCTTTTGTGCTGCATCGGCCTGCTTTTTGCGCTCTAATTCAATGACTTTTTCAGGGGCATTGTTTACAAAACGTTCGTTCGATAATTTTTTCTCTATTGATTTTGAAAAGCCTTCAAGATACTTTAACTCATCTTTTAGCTTAGCTGTTTCTGCTTCTATATCAATGGCTTCGCTAATCGGTAAAAAGAATTCAGTTGCATCCACCATAAAACCTAAACTGGAATTGGGCTTTTCTTCAGTTGGTCTAAGCATTGATAGATTTCCAAGTTTAACTATTACTGATTGAAAATTGGTATTCAAGTCGCCTTTGTAAAACAGTTCGAGTTTTTCCTTATTAGGGATATTTTTTTCCTTCCTGACTTTTCTGATTTGATTGACAATATCAGCAGCAAGGGCAAAATCAGTAAGATAATTTGTATTAAATTCGTCAGCATCAGGTATTTCTGCAATCATAATATTATCATTGTCGTCACGATCTGCTAATAAATGCCAAATTTCTTCAGTAAGGAAAGGCATAAACGGATGCAATATCTTCATTATCTTTTCGAAAAATATGATGGTTTGAGTATAAGTCTTTTCATCAATCGGTGCTTGATAAGCAGGTTTTATAATTTCAAGATAATTCGAACAGAAATCGTCCCAAATTAAACGGTATGTACTCATCAAAGCATCTGATAAACGATATTTGCTGAAGTGATCTTCAATTTGAATAAGGGTTTCATTTATTTTTGAATCCAACCATTGCGTTCCCATTTTGGCATATTCTGGTTGGTCAATTTCTGCAATTTCCCAGCCTTTAACTAAGCGCAAAGCATTCCAAATTTTATTGCTGAAATTTCTGCCCTGCTCACAAAGAGCTTCATCAAAAGGCAAATCGTTGCCGGCAGGCGAGGTGAGGAGCATTCCAACACGTACACCATCAGCACCGTATGTGTTCATTAATTTAATAGGATCGGGGCTGTTACCCAGTGATTTAGACATCTTTCTGCCTAATTTATCGCGAACAATTCCAGTGAAATAAACATTTTTAAAGGGAATTTCTTTTCGATATTCCAAACCACTCATAATCATTCGTGCAACCCAGAAAAATAAAATCTCAGGAGCTGTTACTAAATCGTTGGTTGGATAATAATAATTGATTTCTTTATTATCGGGATTTCTGATTCCGTCAAAAACAGATATTGGCCAAAGCCATGATGAAAACCAAGTATCTAAAACGTCTTCATCTTGGTTTAAATCAGAAAGTTCAATGTTTTTTAATTCCGGATAAGTTTCTTTTGCTTTTTGTAATGCTTCATTAGGCGATTTTGCTACAAGCATTTCATTATTAGGAAGATAATAAACCGGAATACGTTGTCCCCACCAAAGTTGGCGCGAAATACACCAATCTTTTACATTCTCCATCCAATGTTTATAGGTGTTTTTGATTTTAGGAGGATGAAATTGAATGCTATCGTTCATAATTACTTCCAAAGCAGGTTTTGCCAATTCTTCCATTTTCATAAACCACTGCAATGAAAGTTTTGGTTCAATGACTTCATCAGTGCGTTCAGAAAATCCGATTTTATTTGTATAATCTTCAGTTTTAACCAAAAATCCTTTTTCTTCTAACTCTGCGGTGATTTCTCTACGTACTACAAAACGGTCTTTACCAATATAAATTTCTGCCGATTCATTTAGAGTTCCATTATCGTTAAAAATATCTATGCTATCCAGCCTATATTTTAATCCGAGATTATAGTCGTTAATATCGTGAGCAGGAGTTATTTTTAAGCAACCGGTGCCAAATTCTCTATCAACATATTCATCCTGAATAATTGGAATAGAGCGATTAATTAGAGGAACTAAAACTCTTTTACCTTTTAAATGTTGAAAACGCTCATCGTCGGGATGGACACAAACGGCCGTATCACCAAGAATGGTTTCCGGACGAGTGGTTGCAATTGTCACCCAATTATCGTTCTCACCTTCAACCTGATAGCGAATATAATAAAGTTTTGATTTTATTTCTTTATGGATTACTTCTTCATCAGAAAGTGCTGTTAAGGCTTTTGGATCCCAATTAACCATCCTAACACCACGGTATATCAAACCTTTATTATACAAATCGATAAATACATCAATAACCGAATCGTAGAGGTCAGGATCCATTGTAAATTTAGTGCGTTCCCAATCGCAGCTGGCACCAAGTTTTTTCAGTTGTTCTAAGATTATTCCACCGTGCTTTTCTTTCCATTCCCAGGCATGCTCCAAAAATTCATCACGACTTAATTTGGATTTATCTATACCTTTATCTTTCAAATGATTAACTACTTTGGCTTCAGTTGCTATTGAAGCATGATCAGTTCCGGGAACCCAGCAGGCATTTTTTCCTTGCATTCGTGCCCTTCGTACCAAAACATCTTGAATGGTATTGTTTAACATATGACCCATATGTAAAACTCCGGTAACATTAGGCGGCGGAATTACAATAGCGTAAGGTTCACGTTCATCAGGCTCGGAATGAAAATAATTTTTATCGAGCCAAAACGTATACCATTTTTCTTCAATCTCTTGAGGACTATATCTTGAAGGAATTTCCATTTAGATTCAAATTTATTTTGAAGGGCAAAAGTAAGCAAATTTTGCATTTTGCAAAGCTAAGTTTGGAGGAATCAAATCAGTATGAACTAAGCTTAGGTTGTTAACAATCTCAGGGTAAATAGCTGAAATAATAGAATATTTAGTTTGAAAAAAGGACGATTATTAATTTGCAAAATTGTAAATTAATGTATCTTTGCATCCGTTAAAGGCAGTAAGCCTAAAATGGTGATTGTAGCTCAGTAGGTTAGAGCGCTGGATTGTGGTTCCAGAGGTCGCGGGTTCGAGCCCCGTCTTTCACCCAAAACTAAAAAAGCATCTGATATTCAGGTGCTTTTTTGTTTATATTCAGCTTGGGTTGATTGTGTTAGTCTTAAAAGTTGTTCTGTATCAGCGACATCTGTTTTGTAGAATTTTCCATACTTAGATTTCATTTTTAGTTGACTACAATTTGTAGTCAACTCACTTCCCTCTTTTTTAAGTCTTGTTTTTAATACACTCCAATATTTTCTAGGATTTTTCCTCTCAGTAAGAACCCCAATTACATCAATAATGGAAAAATACCATTTTTCTTGTTCATCGTCCCACAGAACTCGAACTCGATGGTCTTGAAATAATTTTATTGCATTCTCCTTGTCTAAATCCTATTCAGCATTAAAATTCGACTAAAGATAAAACTTTCTAAGATAGGATTGAAAAAATGATTTAAATCTCATTAAAGAATTAGATTGCTTATATCACTATCAAAACCCGCCTGTTTTATGACCCAATGTTACATCCTTTGTTTTTCTCTAAATTTATTTTATATTTTTGAATCCAAAATCACCATAATTCCTGTCTAAGCAATATAACAAATGTTTAATCTTGCCTGTCAGCTGACAGGTTTAAAAATCACGATTATGAAAAAATTAATATTGTCTTTATTTATTTTGCTTAGTGTCTCAATTCTACCAACTCAAGCTCAAAATGATTCAATTGCTAAGTTATTTGAACTAACTCCAGAAGTTTATCAAAAACTAAGTAGCGACCAAATTCTTGAACTTGCTAAAGAAAAAGAAAGATTAAAGTTTGAACACGAAAAAGCTATGGCTGAAAAATATGCTGTAAATCCAAAAGAAATTATGGATGGTATAATGCCTTCAGAATTTACAATGATTTTCGCTTCTGTAATTTTTTTCTCTTTTTTAATTCTGCTTGTTGTCATTCCGTTTTATTTTAATCAACGAAAATCAAATTCAAGATTTAATCTGTTAGGTAAGTTCATTGATAAGGATAAAGATATCCCCAAAGAACTTATGGTAGCAGAGAAACAAACACGTTCAGACTTGCACAAAGCAATTATTTTAATCAGTTTGGGTTTAAGTGTTGGTTTGTTTTTATATTTATTGAAACTTGAAGAGAGTTACTGGACTATTGGACTTATTCCAACAATTATAGGAATAGGATACTTCCTTTCTTTCAAGTTCGCCAAAACTAATAAATCTGAACAAGAATAGACTAATGAGTTTATCTGATTCAATCCTTCTTACCAAAGTTATTTTAAAGGATGACCACCTGGCATTTAAAAAATTGATTGAACGCTATCAATCAGATATCAGAGGTTTATTGTTAGGATTAACTCATGGTAATAAGGATATTACAGATGATTTAGCCCAAGAGTCTTTTATCCGTGTTTATAAATATCTATCGAGCTATAGAGCAAAAGCTAAGTTTAAAACGTGGCTTTTTAGAATTGCTTACAATGTGTTCTACGAATATTGCAATAAGAACAAGATAATTCAATCTAACATTGATTCTTAGGAAGTTGCTAATCAAGAATCTAATAATTCAAAAAGTAGTATTGATTTTCAACAAGCACTTAAAGTACTTAATCAGAATGAAAAAATCGTAATTGTTTTGCATTATGAGAAAGGATTTACCCACAAAGAAATTTCAAAAATTACGAAACAGCCTCTTGGAACTGTCAAGACTAATATATTGAGAGGGAAAGAAAAACTTAAAAAATTTTATAATTATGAAAGATAATTTTGAAGACTTTCTTAAAAAAGAAATAAGTAAATCGAATATACAAATTCCCGATAATGGGTTTTCAGATACAGTAATTAATAATTTATCAAAAAGAAAGACTGTATTAATAGGAAGAGAATTAATAATTATTTTCTCAACCATTATTTCTGCTTTAATCTTCATACTTATCAATGGATTCAATATATTTTTATTAGGACTGATAAAACTATTTAATAGCATAATTCATCTAACTACACCAAATTTCAAATTTGTCATTGTTTTGATAACTTTCAGTTTAATGTCTTTATTAATTTCATATATAGAACTAAGAAAAAAGTCGCTCTGAACAATTGGGCATAAGGTCATTCCATCTAAAAAACCACCATTTTCCTTGTCTAAATCATCTAAGGCATCAAAATTTAACTAAATATAAGGCTTGCTAATATAGGATTGAAAAATAGCAGCTTAACTTCTGCCTTTAACAAGGATATATTTCATAACAATCGAACCATGAATATAATATAAACACATTAACAATCAGCGTATTATATAAACTAATAAGTCTCCTTATTATTAATATTTTCTTGAATTTACAATTTCAGTATTTGAAAACTCTTTTATATCTACACAGTACATGTTTTTCGAAACCGATTTAGTGAATTCATCTTGATTATAACCACCAACTATATAAAGCTTACCATCGAAGTAATAAAGTTCAGACGCAAATAAATTTAAATCTATTTTGTATTCGTTTAATAGTTTTGTATCAATATTAAAGGTTAAGATTTTATCATTACTAAAAATATAAATTATATTTCCGAAAGTAGTTAAAGCAGGCTTTTCAATAGCAGAAAATAACTCACCTTCAGGCTCCCAAATATCTGTTGAAAGCTTGTAGCTATCAATTCCCTTTAATGGCCTGTTGTTATTTCCACCTATTAAATAAATTGTACTATCTATAATAACTCCTTTAACTTCTTTCGCTTTAGGCATATCATTTAATTCATACCAATATCCTTTTGTTAAATCGTATAAATGGACTTTGTTTGAGAAAATTTTACTCCCATCTTTATTTAATTTTACTGACCCACCCATTACAATAATACTATTCTTATAAACAAATGATTGAAAGTTAATTGCCTGATGTGGATTTGTTTCATCAACTTCAATTGTCTGCGTTTTTAAATCGAAAATTTCAATTTTGTTTTCCAGATATTCAAATTTCCCGTTTAATGATATACTTTTTCCGCCTAATACATATAATTTATTATTACAATATCTTATATTATGATAAGCCCTTTTTCTAAATTCAATTTCCGGGTAAACCCAGCTTTTATTTTCAATATCAAATATTTGGAGTTTCCCTGAATAATGCTCCCAGGTGCTAGTAAGTTTTGTCTTTGAAATAAAATAACCAAATGAATAGTCTTGTCCATATGATAATTCATCCAGTAGTTTTTTACCTGAATCCTCAATATAAGATGCATCACCACCGATTATATAAATTTTCCCTTCAATAAGTTCTGTTCCAAACGAATGCACACCAACTTTAGTAGACGGTAATTTACTGTATTGTAATTCTGGATTTAATATCCTATTTGATTTGATTTCTATTTCTTCGATATTCTCAACCTTTTTTGTCAAACTTACCACAAAGTTGAATTCTTTCAATTTAGAATATGTGTAATCTTCTGAATAATAGCCGATAATTGAAAAATGTACGGTGTCATTTTCCGCAATTTCTGTTTGAAGGCTTAGATTGAATTCTCCTTTTATGTTAGATGTTGTTCCAGTATTTTCTTTTTTGAAAGAAATATTAACGTATTCTAAAGGTATATTTGTTTCAGCATCTAAAATAATTCCTTTAATATTTTGCGCAAATAAATTAAAAGTTGCTAGAAGTAAAATTATAGTTAATCTCATTCTCTTAGTTCTTAAAATTTTTGCTAACGGCAGTTCGTCTAAAAACATCCGCTCTTCTTTGTTTATATCCTGTTCTGAGTTAAAATTTGACTAAAGATAAGGCTTTTCTGAGATAGAATTGAAAATAGCAGTTTAACTTCTGTCTTTACCAAGGATTTATTTCATAATATTCGAATATGGATTATGGTATAAAAATACTAATAATAAGCATATTATAATGGTTAATAAGTCTGCTTTTTATTAGCAAATTGAGAAAAATAGATGTGGGTTCTTAGACAGTCCCTCGCTCGGCCTAATCTCCAGATTAGGCCGTAAATATATGTTTGTCTCTGACAAACAAAACTTATAATTTAAATAAACTGTCCGGTCAGAAGACCGTTTTTTCGGTCAAGCTTAATCGGAGATTAAGCTTAGCGAGGTATATACGAGTTGTAATCGGAATAAAATAGTTTTGCTAATTAAAAGTAAAAAAAGCCACAAATTCACAGACTAGTAAAAAGACGATACTTTTAATAATCTGTAAATTTGGGGCAATTATTTTTTTACGATTAATAACTGCTAAAAGCGTGGATATTAATTTCCTGTTAGCGTAACATTCTCGAACATTAGGTGAAGGAATCCATGACCTGTGCCTGGAACGGGAGATTGATTTCCGTTAACGTCTAAGGGAGGAAGAATAATATGCGTCTCATATTTATCGCTCGAATGGTCGGTGTTATCGGTTTCAACATCAGTTATTAATTTAAGATCCGAAGTTCTCGCTCTCGAAGCAGTCATAACATGTACCAACCTGTTCGATGCAATTACATTTCCGTTGCCATCTTCCAAATCTGCTATCCCCCAAAAGGTTACATACGATAACATTTTGGGCATCAAACCGGTTCCTATTCCTGTATTTCCGTGCATCGTTTTATTTACTCCCACTCCGCCAAAATAGCTGTGATCGCCAGTTCCGGGAGCTTTGTGTATAATATCGATATTTTTTATCACAAACATTTCTCCATTTGGTCGTTGATATTTTATGTTTACGTCTTTTACTAAATCAGTAGAAATTTCCGAGTCGTCTTCTGAGTCGTCAACAACATTAAATGAGTAGGAACCCGTACCAAATGCAACCCTGTCGGAAAATGGAGTTGGCGACATTGCCACGTTTACGGCGGCAGGTCCGGGTAATATTTCGTAAACCTGTTTCCAGTCTCTTGTTGCTTCTGTTAAATTCACGTTCTCCCACATCATGTGGATAAAACCATGGTCGGTTCCAGGTACTGGAGACATATTTCCCTGCATGTCGAAAGGAATAAGGATTACGTGTGTTTCTGCCATCCATGTGTCGTGGTTCGACATGTCGTTTTCAACTTCGGGTATCATTGCTAGATTTTTATCGCGCACACGCGAAGCCACCATAACATGTATCACCCTGTTGGCAGCAACAACTTCGTCGGTTTCGGCATCTTTTAAATCAACAAGTCCCCAAAGTGTCATGTAGGCAAGCATTTTGGGCATCAATTCGGTGCCGATTCCTGAGTTGCCGTGCATAACTTTGTTTAAACCAACTCCACCAAAAAAAGTATGGTCGCCGGCACCGTCAGGTTTATGGATAACATTAATTTTGTCGATTTTAAACTTTTTACCGTTGTTGGCGGTAAATTCAATATTAACTGACGAAACCACATCGGTAGAGCTTTCCGAGTCTATGTCAACATTATCAGAAACAATTAAATTGTAACTTCCGCTCGTCATCTTAATTTTGTCGGAAAATGGCGTTGGGCTCATTGCTGTGTTAATAACGGCAGGGCCAGGCAATACTTCATAAATATCTCCGGTAGAAGAGCTGGTACTTCCCGAGAAAGTTAGCACCTTTGAGTAATCGGCCGAGGAGGTCAAGATATTTGTATTGGGCAAAGTCTCAACAGTTTCTTTTGCACAAGAAACGGCTAAAATAGATACTAAGGCCAACAGTGTTAAATTTTTAAACTTCCCTGAATAAATTTTTGAATAAATCATTTGAATATTGTTTTAATTAATAATTACATTTTAAATAACTATTCATTTAGTCGGATGCATTTAAAAACCTGACATTTGAGTATAAAATTTCATTCTTATCTCGTCACCATGGTCAATGGCTTCTTCCATTGATATTGGAAAAATAGTAGTTTAACTTCTGTCTTAACCAATGATATATTTCATAATATTCGAACATTGATTATGATATAATACCAATTTCTTATTTGATTGAGGGATATAAATAGATATTTCAAATTGGTATATTGAAAAGAGTTATAGAATTATTTTAGATTCTATCATTCAAATGAAATAACAATCGGTATAATACACTAATAATCAGCATATTATATGATTTGATCAGCATATTATTTATTAACAAATTGAGAAAAACAGATTTGGGTTTTTAGACGGGCTGACGGTTCGTATATGTGCAGTGCGAGATTTCGAAGCCTTTATCTTTTAATCCCTCACTCGGCCTAATCTCCAGATTAGTCTGTAAATATATGTTTGTCTCTGATAAACAAAACTTACGATTTAAGTAAACGGTCTGGTGGATAGACCGGTTTTTCGATCAAGCTTAATCGGAGAATAAGCTTAGCGAGGGCTATGATTTCGTCCCGAGTTCTTGGGATGAATTATAGCCAGTTTTGTATGCAGTTTTATGTGCTTTTTATTTCCATAATTGAATTAGATTTTGATTGTCTAATTAAATAATATATATTCCGATAATATAGGCAAATACAAAAATTGAATGAATAACAATATCAGGGAGCGGATTTCCTATTAACCATTCTTTTTCATTATCTAAACCCAAGATTCCTATTGTGCCAATCCAACCATGTCGCAGAATCATTACTGCACCAATCCAAATATTAATTGGAAAACTCGCTTTAAATCCAATCAAACACACAAGTCCAATTAATATGTAAAAAATTGAAAGACTAGACAAAACAGATAAAATCAAAGTCTCGCTCTGTGGCGGAATCGAAATAATTGTTCCAAAAGTTCCTTTTGGAGAGAGCCAAGCAGCTAATCCAAAACCAAATGTAATCAGGAAATCAATTAGAAAGGTTGTCCTCATCAGATTCTTAAATATTTTACTCATCTTCTATTTGTTTTAATTATTGACAATTAAAAAATCAAATTGCTATAATTGTAGCCAGTTTATTTTGATTTTTCGTATGCTTCTCTTATCCAACCTTTCAATTCATTATCAATTTCGGCAGATTCTGAGATTCTAACTCTATGAGTACACATAGTTCCAAAAGGTCCAGAGCTTTCAAGCCTATTAGTTAGCGGCTTATCATTTAATTTGAATCCTAAGTCAATTCTTGTTTTGGTTGCGGGTTTAATTAAAACAAATTGCCGTTTGCGAATAATGCTTACACTCCCTTTTTTAGGAGTTATAGTAATATCAGAACCTAAGGATTTAAGAAACTTGATAAGCTCTTCATAGATAGGAAATAAATCTTCTTTTCCACTGTATTGTGATTCTACAAGGTCTTCTGACGTATTATCATCTTCTTTCGATAGCGTTACAATAGTATTCGCAAATCCGTGCGTAACATTATATGCAGATTTAAGATATTTAACGCCTTCCGAATGTTTTTCGAAAGATTTTGTTTTCAATACTTTTTTCCATTCATCTAATGATTTGCCTGTTTTTACAGGCAAATTTTCAATCATCGTTTTAAGTGCTTGATCCATAAGTCAATATTTTATTTTCTAATTGGCTAAAACTTGTTAGCTATTGACAGTAGCGGCATTTTGTCAGGGCTTTTGTCTGAAGAACAAATGGTCTGATTAAAACCTTAACTGTCAATGAAACCGAAGTCCCGCTATTGCCTATAGGTGCTGTAGCGCGTTACTTTTTCTTTCCTATTAATAATATTGAGTCTCCTTCTTCAAATTCTTGATAACTCTTTATTGAAAGAATCTCAAAATAGTCTTTAAAGATATCTTTAATTTTTTCTTCATCATGATAATTCACATAAAGTCCTTTGAAAATTTCGAAATCTTTTCCTTTCCAAAAAGAGTGACAAATTATACCATCAATGTTTAAGATTTCACTTTGTCTTTTTATTGATTTTATCAGTTCATTGTCCTTTAAATGATGTAGAACTTTGTTTGAATAAATTCCATCAAAAGTTTTCTCACATTTGATTGTAATTGCATCCATATTAAGAAACTCACCATTCGGGTATTTTGCAATTAAATGGTTTAAAAATTCAGATGAATTGTCAGAACCAGTTACAGTATAAGATTCATTCAATATAGCCCAATCTGTTCCTGGGCCAGATCCAATTTCAAGCAAATCTGATTTTAGAGGCAAAACTTGCTTTAGTTTTTCAATCAGTTCTGCTCCATTAACATCTTTTGCTAATTCGATGTACTCTTTAACTGATTCTTTAGTTTTATAATATTCTCCATTCATATTTGTCATTTTTTAAATTCCTAAATTAATTTCTGGAAAAATTCACATTGTAGTACAAATTTCCTTGAATTAGTTTTTTTTATTGCAGCACAACGTCAGTCCGTCTAAAAAGCTCCGCTTTTCATTGTTTATATCCAGTTCTGAGTTTAAATTCGACTAAAGATAAGCCTTTCTAAGATAGTATTGAAAAATAGCGGTTTAACTTCTGTCTTTTATAAGGATATATTTTATAATATTAGAACATTGATTATGGTATAAATATACTAATAATCAGCATATTATATTGGTTAATAAGTCTGTTTTTTATTGATAAATTGAGAAAAACAGATATAGGTTTTTAGACAGTCTGATAGTTGGTGGTATGCACTGTGTGGGTTTCCGTAGCACCATGGTTTCAACCTAAACTTTGAATTTCCAAAAGGTCACAATCTATTAATTAGATGTTTCCGTAGCACCATGGTTTCAACCTAAACCAATGTTTATTTTATATTCTAATTTTCACTACTTAAAAGCCTTCACTTTTGTTGTTCGGTAATTTTTTACTTTTCAACTGAAACTAAAGTCCTTTCATTATCTTTCATGATAAAGATTCTCTCTGGGATGAATTCCGACGAAGTATTTTCGCCACTTCTAATTAATGTTTCATTATAGTAAAGCTTATCAATGTTTGCATAAGTTCCACCTCCAACCAAACCTTCAGTAGTATATCTAAACTTAACGGTTAAAGTATCAACATCAGTTTCTGATATTTTTATATAGAATTGATAATTAATATATCCTTGCCTACCAAATATACCAGTTTTCCAATAATAATTTCCTAATTGATTGTCATAATCAATTCTGCTCCTACTTTGAAAAAATAAAGAATCGCCTTTGTCTTCAAACGCTATAGGCTTGATAATAGAATCTTCTGGTATTAATAAATCATCACCTAACTCATTACTAAAATAGTATTTCATTGATTGAGCTCTATAAAAAGGTTCTCCTGTCTTAGGAATTCTCTTAAATTTTTCACACGCTGATGTAAACAATAAAAGGGAAAAAACAATTGCGCTAAGTTTTAAATAGTTTTTCATAATAATCATTTTAATAATAGATAGTTAGTGTCATTTTTTTAAAAAATGCCAATTTATGTTGTACTAAAAGCAATTGCTTTTAGTATTCTTATATCATTTACCCTTTCTAAATCACTAATAATAAGCTACAAAACCCTTATTAAACATTTATAAACGCTTAGTATCTGATGCCCTGATTTTTTATAAAACATAAAATGATTGTAATGCGTTAATTCAATCATCTCAAAATTACAATAAAATTTTGTTAATCCCACAAAATGAGATGTTTATTTATTTGCTAAGCATTCTTCTTTCCCCTTGCCAGTGAAGCAAAAACACCTATCCCGCATAATACTGCAAAAACAAAAAGGTTACCTGCTGCGATTGTAGCAATTGCGGCAAATTGCTCTTGTCTATACTTTTTTGTCCAAAACCTTAGAGCATTAGAATTAATATTTTCTTAAATTTTCGCATTAAAAAGAGATTGGAATTATTTCCTCAAATATTTAGAAAACAATTCCTTATACCATTCCACTTGTTTTTCTAGCCCTTCTTTCAACTCTGTTGTTGGATTATAATTAAGCAGTCTTTTTGCTTTATCAATAATAGCTAGTGTTTGTGTTTGATCGCCTTGTAAAGGAGGCTGCATTGCAAATCGGGCTTTTTTACCCATCAGTTCTTCAATAATCCGAATTCCTTCTCCCGTCGTCATTTCTTTGTCAGATCCTACATTTATTATTTCTCCTAAACAAGCTTCTGTATTAGAAATAACCCCAGCTAAACCAATTATAGCATCCTTAACAAAAGTAAAGCTACGCGAATGATTTTTGCTTCCTTCATAGAGCGGAAATTCCTTATCTTTTAAAATGCAGTCAATCAATTTTGTATAGAGTTTCTCAGGTCGTTCTCGCGGACCATAGACGGAATATAAACGAATAGAACAGGCGTTGAGAAGATTCTGACGCTGTTGCGATAATACTAACTGTTCTGCAGCTAGTTTAGTAACGCCGTAATAGGAAGCAGGTTGAGGAGCTATGGTTTCTTTTGATGTAGCTTCCCGACCATAGACAGATGATGTAGAAACATTGATGAAGCATTTCAATTGGGAATTCTGCTTGGCAAAATCGATTAGATTGGCTGTAGCTTGGAGATTGTTTCTAGTATATTCTTCAAAGCTCACGCGGTTGGATAAACCCGGTTGTGCCGCCAAATGATAGATAAAATCGAAATCAGTTGAAAAAGTATCTTTAAATCCATTTTCCACCAAATCAAATTCATAAATGGTAATTCCTTTTTCTTGAACAGCTTTAGCGTTAAGCTCTTTTATATCTCTTGAATAATAATTAGTAAATCCATCCAAACCAATAACTTCATGTTCTTGATCAGCTAGGTATTCGCAAAGATGCGATCCAATAAATCCGGCAGCTCCGGTTACGAGTATTTTCATCTTATTTAGTATTTCTTAGTTTTGTGAAATAGCTGATATAATTTTCTATTGTTCTTTCAATTGAAAAAGTGTGTTGAGCAGTATGTTTTGAACCTTCTGAAAGAGTATTTGCAAGTGTTGGATTGCTTAGGATTATTTCAATCTTCTGAGCTAATTCTTCGCTATTACCATCTTCAAAGAGCAAGCCGTTTTCCATTTCTTTTACAATGTTAGGATTTCCTCCGGCGCGTGTCGCTACCACAGGCAAACCCATATACATAGCTTCAAGTATAGCTTGTGAAAGACCTTCGGTAGTTGAAGGTAATACGTAGACATTAAAAATCTTATAATAAGCTAGAACTTCAGAAGGATCAACCATTCCCAGAAAATGAAGGCTGTGTTTTTTACGAGCATTTTCAACGGCTTCGAGACCCAATTGCTCTGCTGTAAATCCTAAAAAGAAAGCAGTGACAGGCGTATCAATTAATGTTAAAGCTTTTACCAATTGTATATGCTTTTTTAATCGAGAAATGCATCCAATAACTCTAGAGCTCTGAGGTATATTGTATTTTATTCGCAATTGTTTTACTTGATTTTCATCAATTGAATTGTATTTTTCGGCAGGTGTTCCATTGTAAATAACCGTAATATGATTCTCTGGAGTTCCCTTACTTACCAAGGCATCTTTAACGCCATGGCTTACTGCAATAATTTGATCTGTTCCTTTGGTATAAAACCAGGACTGTAGACCACCTATTGAAAGTGGCATTTGGCGTCTTGTGTGGACTAACTTAACTGGTAATTTGTAAATCCATCGGGCAAAAATGGAAAGATATCTATCGAAAGATGCTTGTGCATTGATAATCTCAATTTTATCGCGTAAAACAATATCGCGAATCATCATCATGCTTTCTCGGTCCCATTTAGAACGAAATGGGAGGGCCTCAATTTTTATTTCCGTATCTTTCAATAAACGATGATATAAACTATCGGCTTTACATGCAATAGTTACCTGATGACCTTTAGCGCTTAAGCCTTTAGCTAAATAACTGATCGACATAGTAGATCCGGCAATAACGCCTTCGTAGGTAAGAATAAGTATGCGTAATGGTGTCATATATTTTGATTCTTTTCTGAAATTTGCAAATATCGATTTTTTAGTGCTGAAATACTATTTCACTATTGCTGTTCTAGTTCACATTTTTATCTTGCATTTTTCCACGTGCCAAGGAAGCAAAAACACCCAAAAAACAGAGAAAAGCAAAAATAGCAAAAGCCATTTGTAATGATAATAACAATTGAGGTAAATTACTATTTTCTATTCTGTTTTGTCCCAGATAATGAGCGAATAGCATCATAGCAATCCCCATACTTAGCATTTGCCCTATCATACGCATAGTACCTAGGCTTCCCGAAGCTATTCCTAAATGTTTTCGTTCTACAGAACTCATAATAGAATTGCTGTTAGGCGAGGAAAACAAAGCAAAGCCTAAGCCAAGTAACATCAATGTCAAAATCAGGTAAATTAGAGATGTCTCTTCCGTAATAAAAGCTAGTAAAGCTAATCCAACAGATGAAACAGCCATACCTATTGATGAAATAATACGAGGATCGATACGATCTGAAAGACGCCCTGCCCAGGGCGAAAAAACAGTCATAATTATGGGTTGTGCAACTAAAACAAAACCAGCACTTTTTGGATCCAAACCTTTGAAATATTGAAGGTAAAAACTCAATAAAAAGGCAACTGCAAAGGTTGCGCTATAATGAATTAATGCCGCTAGATTAGAATATCGAAATGTTATATTGTTTTTAAAAATTTGCAAATCTAGGACGGGAAATTTTATGCGCAATTCCAGAAAAATAAATCCAAACAGAAAAATTGTTCCTATTGCTAAATATGTGATTCCGAGCATTCCGGGCAATTTTGGAAAACCCATCATTATGAAAAACAATGCAATAGCATATAAAATCGAGCCTTTCCAATCGAAAGGTTCTCCTTTAGAATCTGCCCATTCGTTTTTTAGTTTTGTTAGCACAAAATAAATGGCGATTAACCCGAGTGGAACAACGAAAAAGAAAATGCTTCTCCATCCAAAATATTGTGTAAGTAATCCTCCTACAAAAGGCCCAAGAGAAAGGCCTAAGTATACAGCACTAATTGCTATTCCCATTGCTCTTCCTCTTTCTTTTGGTGGAAAGACTGAAGTGATAATGGCAACGCTGGTACTAAAAATCATGCCACTTCCAATAGCTTGCAATACTCTGAAAAATATAAGCGTATTGATATCTGGAGCTAAACCATTTAATAATGATGCTACTGTGAATAATATTATTCCATATAAAAATATTTTTTTACGGCCGTATATATCTGCGATTCTTCCAAATGGGATTAAAAAAATAGCTACCGTTAATAAATAGGCAGTAGCAACCCAACTTAATGCGATGGCATTTGCAGAAAATTCAGTACCTATTGTTGGTAAAGCTATGTTGATAGCTGAACCCATAAATGGAGTAATAAAACTTGCAACTGAAGCAACAAAAAGAGTGGATTTTTTTTCAGTTGATGAAGAGTCTATCATGAAACATTTTTGTAAAGACGAAAGTAATATTTTTTTTCGAGCGTCAAAAAAAGGCTTTAATCAAATAAAAAAATAGAAAGGGCAAATAGGTTTTATGAGCGTTCTCGATCCATATCGCGCTGAATATCTTTTTGTTTGATTGTATTTCGCTTATCGTAAGTGTGTTTTCCTTTGGCTAGTGCAATTTCCAGTTTTGCTAATCCTCTATCGTTGACAAACAATTTAGTTGGGATAATTGTAAATCCCTTTTCATTGATTTTAATCTGAAGTTTTTTTAACTCTTTTCTATTAAGCAAGAGTTTCCTGTCGCGTTTAACAGTATGGTTGTAGTGTGTGCCAAGCGCGTATTCCGAGACATGTAAATTGCGGACAAACAGTTCGTTATCTATAAAAACGCAATAGGAATCAGAAAGATTTGCTTTACCGTAACGAATAGATTTTATCTCTGTTCCTTGTAGCTGAATGCCAGCCATAAAGCGTTCGACTAAAAAATATTCGAAGCTTGCACGCTTGTTTTTTATGTTAACTTTTGGGAGTCCCATCATATTGTTATTTCGGGGCAAAGATAGGAAATTGGGGCTTTCTGCGAAGAAAAATATTAATACCTAAGCTGTCAGGTTTAAGAAAGCTGAAGGAATGAGCTTTAACTTTTAGGAATGCTCAATCCGCTCGGAAAAGTAAACGCTTCCAGTGCTCTGGCATTGTGAAATGCACGAAGGTTAAGTCCGTGATCAATATTATGCTCTTTAAGAAATTGTAATAAATTTCTTGTTTTTAAATTACCAATCATTTTTTGTTTAGACATAGGACATCCTCCCAAACCATTAATTACAGTGTCAAAACGTCTACAACCACTATCAAAAGCAGCTTTAATATTTTCTGTGCAATTCTCAGGATGAGTATGAAGATGTGCGCCAAATTCAATTTCTGGGAATTCATTTATAACTGCTCGAAATGAGTCACCAATTGTATCTGGATTTCCAACTCCCGTTGTATCTGAAAGAGCGATAATTTTAACTCCTATTTGATGCAGTCGCCTTGTCCATTCATAGACTATTTCTGGACTCCATAAATCGCCGTATGGATTACCAAAGGCCATTGAAACATAAACAACCAGTTCTTTTCCAGATTTATGACTGAGATTGAGAATTTTCTCTGTTTCGTCAAATGATTTGCCTATATCCGAATTGATATTGAGTTGTAAAAATGTATTTGATATGGAAAAAGGATATCCGAGATAGTTTATTTGATCAAAGGATTCAGCTATTTGTGCTCCTTTTAAATTTGGAATTATGGCTAAAAGTTTGGTTTTTGTATCAGATAAATCCAAGCCTTCAACAACTTGAGCAGTATCGCGCAATTGGGGAATTGCTTTAGGGCTCACAAAACTGCCAAAATCAATTGTATCGAAACCAACTTTTAAAAGCGCATTGATATAGGCAATCTTTTTTTTGGTTGGAATAAACTCTTTGATGCCTTGCATTGCATCGCGCGGGGTTTCAATAATCTTAAGCATTTGGTTTTAATCTATAGGAACCCAAATATACAAAAAAAATAGAATGCAAGCATAATAAAATTATCATGTTGCATTCTTATTTCTAATGAATTTTTAAGCAATAAATATTATTTTGTATCGCCTAAAATCAATGGCATGCCATCAGCTCCGCTACCAATAATTACTACTTTAGAATTTGGAGATTCAGCTAATTTTAAAGTAGCTTCAATTCCTTTTTCACGTAAAATCATAGCTGTTAAACTTGCGCTAAGAATTCTGTTTGCATTCGCTTTTCCTAAAGCATCAATCTCTATTCTTTGGGCTTCTTTTGTGGCTTTTTCAAGCTTAAATTCATACTCCAAACTTTCTTGCTCTTGTTTTAATTTGTTTTCGATAGCCATTTTAAGTGTTGGTGGTAAAATGATATCACGCACTAACACTTCGTTAATTTGAACATATTGGCTTATTAAAAGATCTCTTGTCTCCTGAAAAATCTCAGATTGAATAGCATCTCGTTTAGACGAATAAATTTGCTCAGGAGTGTAGCGTCCAATAACTGAACGTGTAGCTGAACGAATGGCTGGCTTTACAACAGTTGCTAAATAATTTAGTCCTTTTTCTTGATGTAGTTTGCCGAGTTCGGCATAAGATGGCTGATACCAAATAGACACATCTACACTAATTTCTAATCCATTAGATGACAATACAGTCATTTTCTCACCTTGTTCTTGCTGGCGAACTTCGTAAATAAACATATTGTTCCAAGGCAAAATAAAATGGAATCCTTCACCATAGGTTACTTCAGTATCAACTCCATCATCTAAGAGACGAAAAAGGACACCTCCTTGACCGGATCTTATTGTAGTTGTCATACTGCTCCATGAAATAATAAGTATTAAAAGAGCGAATACTCCAATACCTATCGGTAATACTTTTTTTAAATCAAATTCTTGTTGTGCTTGCATATCTTTCTATATTTTTTTCAAAGATAAGCATTATTTACTGATTTTTCGGCAGGACTGGATTCATAAAGTTTATTAAATGATTAATATAATGTTGTATATGTATACAACATTATGTATTATATATGCATAATGGAAAGTAGAAAAATTTATAATCGAATTGCCGTATTACGTTATGATATGGGTATTAGTCGCAGTAATTTGGCCGAGAAAGCAGGAGTGAATTTTCAAACCATCGGTTATTTAGAGCGCGAAGAATATAATCCCAGCTTGGATTTAGCCTTTCGATTAAGTGCAATCTTTAGCCAGCCTGTTGAGTTTATTTTTTCAACATCGCCACAGAAACCATTGAGTCAATTAATTCAGGAACATAAATAAGAGAAGGAGGATAATATGAGTAAAAAAAATCTAAACAGAGCAAGGTGGGGAATAGGATTACATTATTTCATAGTTGTATTTATACTGTTGTTTTTGATGTAATAGAGAAATCGAAGCCTTTACAGCTTAATTTTAATCTGGGTATGATATTAACAGTGAGCTTTGTACTTGGTTTTATATTGTGGTTTGTTAGCTTTTATAAGATATATTGGAAAACGAAATGGTGGCAATATGGACATCAGACTACCCAAAAATACGATGAACGCGAATGGATTTACGTTAATGATGCTGTGAAAAAGTCTTATACGATTTTTACAATTATTGTATTATACCAATTGTAGTTCAAAATGCCGCATAGCAAATTTTGAATTTATCCCGAATATTCGGGATTAATGCCGATAGATCAACAAAACCGCAAATTGAACGAAGTGAAAATATGCGGCATTTAGTTGACTAATCGGTATTAATTAGTATTATGGTATTTTCTATTTTCAAATGGGCTCCTGATTTTATAATTTTAGCTCCGTTTACTTATTTGGCTCATATTTTAACAACTTCAATCTTAAAATGGCAGGGGGTATAAAATTTAATTCTTTGGCTTTGAAACAATAAGTAATCCTCCAAACATAATCAAGCCATTAATTATCAAAAGCTCAAAGCCAAATTGATAGCCATTTAAAAGTTGTGGGGAAAAAGCTTGAATTAGATAAGAAATTGAAGGAGAAAGAATTGCTATAAGTGGAACCCATTTATCATTTACTTTTCGATTTAAGAAAATACCAAAACTAAAAAGTCCGAGTAAAGGCCCATAAGTATAGCCTGCAATAGTAAATAACTTGGTAATAATAGCTTGATTATTAATTAATTCATAACCAATTATCACAAAAATTAGGACTAATGCCATGCCAAAATGACTGTACTTGCGCAATTTGGTTTTTCGCTTTTCAGTAAGATTAGATTTTCGCTCTACACCTAAAATATCAATTGTAAAGGATGTAGTTAAAGCTGTTAGGGCACTGTCGGCACTGGAATAAGCAGCAGCAATTAATCCAATTATAAATACAATCCCAGCAAAATTTCCTAAATGATTTAGTGCAATTTCTGGAAAAAGGTTATCGCTGGTTCCGATAATTGTAATCCCCTGTTCTTGAGCAAAAAATGCAAGGAAAGCACCAAGTGTTAAAAAGATAAAATTAACAGGAACAAGAGCCCAGCTCATCCAGTAAATATTCTTCTTTGAATCTTCCAAATTCCTGCAACTCAGATTTTTTTGCATCATATCCTGATCTAAACCAGTCATAACTATGGCTATAAAAGCTCCCGCAACAAATTGTTTTAGAAAGAAATATTTATCACGCCAATCGAAGAAAAACATATGAGTATAATTTGCTTCTTGGATATTTTTAAATAAGCCGCTAATAGAATTTTCTAAATGGCTTGAAATTAAAAAGAGAGAAACAATAACAGCCGTAAGCATAAAAGTAGTTTGAAGCATATCTGTCCACACAATGGTTTTTATACCTGCTTTCCAAGTATAAAGCAATATCAATCCAACAAAAGCTAAAACTGTTGCCCAAAAAGGAACTCCGTAGCCATCGAGCACAAAATACTGGAGAACATTGACAACAAGAAACATTCGGAAAGCAGCCCCAATTATTCGAGATAATAAAAAGAAAGAAGCTCCCGTTTTATACGAATTCATTCCAAATCGTTGAAGCAAATAAGTATAGATTGATGTTAAATTAAGTTTATAATAAAGTGGCAATAATACATTCGCGATTACAAAATAGCCAACCAAATAGCCAAACACTATCACCATATACGAAAACTTGGTTGTGCCAACAACGCCTGGAATAGATATAAAAGTTACACCGCTCAAGGATGCGCCTATCATTCCGTAAGCTACTACATACCAAGGCGATACTTTATTTCCAATAAAAAAACTTTGATTATCCGCTTTTTTGCCAGTTAGCCAACTTATGCTGAATAACAAGGCTGTATAAGCCAAAAAACTATATAAGATTAATTGCGGCGACAAATCAATAAGTATTATAAGGTTCTTGCAAATTCCAGCAAAGAGGAATATACAGGAATATTAGAAACATTGGTTTCATCATTATCATTAGAACGAATAAAAACACATTGCATTTCAGCATTTTTGCCAAATTCCATATCACTCAAGGAATCTCCCACCATATAACTTTTGCGAAAATCAATTGCCGGAAATTCTTTCTTTACCATTTGTGCCATTGCCAAACCTGGTTTTCGACAATTTGGTTTTTTTGAAGCTAGATCGGGGCAAAAAAAGATGCGATCTATACGCCCACCATTTTCCTTAATCTTACCTAACATTTGACGATGTATATCTTCCAACTCTCGAATCGTCATTATACCTTTTCCGATACCTTGTTGATTTGTAACGATAAAGATATTTTTAAAAATGTTTGACAATAGATTGAAGGCAAATAAGCTGCCAGGTAAAAAAGTAAATTCGGATGGTTTTCTTACATAACCGCCAGGAAAAGGCTTGTTTATCACACCATCTCGGTCGAGAAATACACTCCAATTATTTTTTAATTCAGTTCTGTTTATCATATATTTTGTGGAAAAATGGTTTGTTCAACAATTTCGCAAAGGCTATGTCCAATTATCATATGTAGTTCTTGAATTCGAGGTGTATCTGATGATGGAATTAAGATAGTATACTCAGCTAGTGCTCTAGCTTTTCCTCCAGTAATTCCACTTAAAAGAGCTGTTTTCATTCCCAATTCAGTAGAGGCTTCCAGAGCATTCAAAATATTAGCAGAGTTGCCCGATGTGCTTATTGCAATTAACATATCGCCTTTATTTCCGTAAGCCTTAAGCATACGCGAATAAACTTCATCAAAAGAATAATCATTGGCAACCGCAGTTAAAAACGAAGTATTTACGTGCAATGCTTCGGCGGCTAAAGGAGGCCTATCATAATAAAAACGCCCGGAAAGTTCAGCAGCAAGATGCTGTGCGTCAGCTGCGCTTCCTCCATTTCCGCAAAACAATACTTTCCCTCCCGACTTTAAAACACTCACCATTTCCATTGCAAGCGTGTTTACAATTTCGGAAATATTTATATCGTTTAAGACTTGCTTTTTTAGTGAAATCGAATCTTCTAAAGCTCGCTTTAAAACCATAATTGATTTTTTTTACAAAAATAAGATAAGTTTTGAATTGTTTGAGATTAAAAGGTTTTAATAGATATTGTGATTTTAAATTTTTTTGATTTAGTAGAATATTACTTTATTTACACTTTTTCGTTTAAAAATTAAGTAGGTGTTTTAAGAAGCAATACTTTTGCGTCATATTTTTGTATAAATAATCGTAAATATATGAGAACGATTGTATTCTTTTTGGTGTTTTTTCTGAGTTTTATTCATAATGTTGTAGCACAACAATGGATTGAAAATGGTTCTTTAGGAAGCATCAAGATCGATTTAAAATATAAAAGGGCGAATGATTTAATACAGAATGAGATGAATCGCATTCTTAGTTCTATCGCATATACTCATCAAAAACCAGTTGAGATTACCAATGTTAAATGGGAATTAATTTCGTCTTATCAGGTTTTTAGAGAGGAGAAAGGTAATTTTAAAAGTGAGATTTTCATCAAACCCCTTGCCCCTGAAGGCGATCTAAATCTTTATAAATTCAATTCAGCTGAGTATATTTTGCCTATACTTCATTCGTTTCGATTACGTATTTTTAAGGAAGATAGTAGTTTAGTTTATGTGAAACAATTCCAGGAAATTCCAATTTCAGTTAATTCCGCTGGACAAATTGCCCATTTTTCTATTTTGCATCAGCGATGGGCAAAAGGATGGTATATGGAAATTGATCAGTTTGAGTTTAAGGACTTAGAAAGAGATTATACTTTTGAGCAATGGTTTCAATATACAAACGATTACGAAGCTGCTAATTATTTGATTAATTCACTTTCGAAGACTTATAGACAATTGCAGCAGTCGCTGCAGGAGCCTAGTGCATTTCTGATAAAAAGTTTTAGACAGGTTGATTATCTGGAAAAGCTTTCTCAAATGCCATTCTATAAGGCAACTGTTATTGATGGAAAAGATCCTGATAATTTGCAGCAAAAAGTGAAGATTATGTCTACCTTGTTTGAGTTGAATATTGAGAAATATGCGACACTTTTAAAGAATTATGTAATAACGGAATCTTTCTCAATAGAGCATTTAGTTGATGCCTATTTGTTAGAAGATGAAAATATTTTGACATTGCAAGATAATTATAACGGCATTTATGATGATCTATTTAAGCAGCTTGCCAGATCAAACTATCCTAATAATTTATCGTACGAAAATTTTACTTTTTTTGAAATAGTAGGAAGCGATAATGTTGAAATTTATAAGATAATATCTTCTTTTGAAAATCTATTATACTCCAAAAGCATTGATAATATTGATAATTTGATTGACAATCAGCAATTTGCAGAATCTTTATTTGCTCTAGGTAATTTGGAAAAGTTTATAGTAAATTCTAAAACCTTAGAGTTGAATGAGTTTTTTAATCAATATAAAGCGAAGTCTGCATACGGTATGTATTACAGTTATATAAATGTGGCAGATCAAGCGATTAAAATTAAAAACACCAATTTAGCATTGCAATACATAAAAAAGGCAGGAATTGTTCAAGAGACTTACCCGAAACTTATTCTAACTAACAGCCTGGTTGAGAAGAAATTGTGGCAATTATTAGATGTTTACTATTCCGATTATAATTATATGATTGTGCAAAATGGGAGTTCAGATTTTGACTCAAAGCGAGATTCTATTCGTGATCTCATAATTAGCTTCCGATTTGCGGGATCTGAAGAATTGCTTAATCAACTATTTTTAATCGACAAGGGCTTTAATTAGGGGCCTTATATATTTTATTTATATATGTTTTTGCATCATTTATAAAGCCTGATTAAGTCTAAATATTTAGTATTTTTGCACAAAATTTTTTAGATGTTAGATAAGTTAGCCGGCATAAAAAGTCGTTACGAAGAAATTGGTGAACAAATGACCGATCCTGCTTCTATGTCAGATATGAAGAAGTTTGTTCAATTAAATAAAGATTATAAAGAGCTTGAGCCTATTGCTCAGACTTATGAAATATACAAAAATATTGTTGAGAACATTTCATCTTCACGCGAAATCATCAAACACGAGAAGGATGAAGAGTTTAAAGAAATGGCTCGTCAAGAGTTAGATGATTTACTTGCAAAAAAAGAAAAACTCGAGGATGATATAAAAACACTTTTGATTCCTAAAGATCCTCAAGATGCCAAAAATTCTATTCTTGAAATTCGTGCAGGTACCGGTGGTGATGAAGCCAGTATTTTTGCCGGTGACTTGTTAAGGATGTATCAAAAATTTTGCGATACAAAAGGTTGGAAATTCGATATCGTAGATATGACTGAAGGAACTGTCGGCGGATATAAGGAAGTTATCATTAATGTAACTGGTAAAGAAGTCTACGGCACATTGAAATATGAATCCGGCGTTCATCGAGTGCAAAGAGTTCCGCAAACTGAAACGCAAGGGAGAGTGCATACTTCTGCTGCTACAGTTGCTGTATTGCCTGAGGCTGAAGAATTTGATATAGATTTGAATCCTGCCGATATTCGTAAAGACACATATTGCTCTTCGGGTCCCGGAGGTCAAAGTGTAAACACAACCTATTCTGCTATTCGATTAACTCACGCGCCTACCGGAATTGTGGTTACTTGTCAGGATGAAAAATCGCAATTGAAAAACCTTGATAAGGCAATGAAAGTTTTACGCTCACGCATATACGAGTTGGAATATGCAAAATATATGGATGAGATTTCCTCGAAGCGGAAAACTATGGTTTCAACTGGCGATCGCTCCGCAAAAATCCGAACTTACAATTATCCTCAAGGTCGTGTTACCGATCATCGTATAAGTTTGACGCTCTATAATTTAACTAGTATTGTTAATGGCGATATTCAGGAGATTATCGATAAACTTCAAGTTGCTGAAAATTATGAGCGTTTGAAAGAACAAGAAGAAAATCTATAAATTTTAAGATGACAAAGCAGGAATTGATTGAGCAAATTCGTAAGAAAAAATCATTTCTTTGTATTGGTTTAGATAGTGATATCACGAAGATTCCTAAGCACTTACTTGCCGATGATGACCCTGTTTTTTCTTTTAATAAGCAGCTTATTGATGCTACGAATGATATTGCGGTTGCTTATAAACCCAATACTGCTTTCTACGAAAGTCGTGGTATTAAAGGATGGGAAAGTTTGCAGAAAACTATCGACTATCTTAATAATCTTCAAAATCCTGTTTTTACGATTGCAGACGCCAAAAGGGGTGATATTGGGAATACTTCCACTCAATATGCGAAAGCATTTTTTGAAGAGTTAAATTTTGACTCTGTGACCGTGGCTCCCTATATGGGCAGTGATTCCGTTTTGCCATTTTTGGATTTTGAAGGAAAATGGGCAATCGTTCTTGCACTAACTTCTAACCAAGGTGCTTTTGATTTTCAATTTCTTCAGGATGAAGAAAATAAGGAAAAGCTTTTCGAAACAGTGCTTAAAACAACAAAAAGCTGGGGAAGCGAAGAAAATATAATGTTTGTCGTTGGTGCAACAAAGGCTGAGATGCTAAGACAAGTCCGTAAATATATCCCTAATCATTTTTTATTAGTTCCTGGAGTTGGTACGCAGGGTGGAAGTTTGCAAGAAGTTGCCAAATATGGAATGAATGAAGATATTGGATTGCTTGTTAATTCGTCTCGTGGAATTATTTTTGCTTCTGATGGAAAAGACTTTGCTGAAAAAGCAAGGGAAGAAGCTTTGAAATTGCAGCAGCAAATGGCTAAATTAATTGGCTGATGTGATGATTTTTGATGTGCTAAATTTATTAAGATTTAATGTGATAATTGAATGCTGTAAATTCAATCTCAACTCAGTTTTAATACTTATAAAATAAGATGGATAAGATTTACAATTTTTATTACTTTTGAAATACTATAAACTGAGGAGATTATGGCCGTGAAGGAACCAATTAGTGAATTTTTAGATTTTATTTACCCTAATAAAGCAGAAGTTATTCTGGGTGACACTTTACAACAATTGAAGAAATTTGAAAAAGAAAAATTTGAATTAGTAATTACGTCACCACCGTATAATATCGGGAAAGAATATGAAACGAAAACTTCAATTGAAAGATATTTACAACTTCAAGAAGAAATAATTAAAGAATTGATTAGGGTTACCAAGAGTCATGGAAGTATTTGCTGGCAAGTAGGTAATTACGTTGAGAAAGGCGAGATATTTCCTTTGGATATTTATTATTATCAAATTTTCAAAAAGTTAGGGTTAAAATTAAGAAATAGAATAGTTTGGCATTTTGGCCACGGTTTACATGCGAAGAATAGATTTTCTGGCAGATATGAAACAATTCTGTGGTTTACGAAATCTGATGATTATGTTTTTAATTTAGATGATGTTCGCATTCCATCAAAATATCCAGGAAAAAGGCATTTTAAAGGAGATAAAAAAGGTCAAATTTCCGGGAATCCAAAAGGAAAAAACCCATCAGATATATGGGATATTGTGGTAAAAGATTGGGAATCAGGAATGTGGAATATTCCCAATGTGAAATCGAATCATCCTGAAAAAACTCTTCATCCAGCACAATTTCCTGTTGAATTAGTTGAAAGGTGTATATTAGCTCTTACAAATGAGGATGATTGGGTATTGGATCCGTTTGCTGGCGTAGGATCAACAATGATAGCTGCTTTAAAAAATGATAGAAATTCAATAGGCATTGAAAAGGAAAAGGATTATGTAAATACAGCCACTAATAGGATAGAAAGTCTTAAAGAAGGAAGTATAAAATTAAGGCCTATAAATAAACCTATTCATGAACCTAAGCCAAATGATAAAATTGCAAAAATTCCAGATGAATGGTCTAATTTATATAAAGAAGCATGAAAATAGCTCAAAAATATTCTCATTTGAATGGTGAAGAGTACCTAATTGTTCACCATAAGAAACTTTATAAAGAAATCATTGATGTTATTAAAAATATTGATGCAGAAAAGTTTAGGACAAAAATCAGTAAAGAAAAAAGGAAAATTGGCAATAAATTATATAGTCCTATAGAAATTAATAAAGCATTTAATAATCAATTTGCATTTAAAAGTTGGTCAGAAAGCTGGTATAATTATTATATAACTCTGAACCGAGAATTAATGGAAAAAAGTATTCTTATGTCTGCTAAAGAGCAAAAAGAGTTTCTAATATTGAATGGGGAGAAGAACCCAATTTATAGTTATAATCAGACTGATTTTGTAAAAGATAAAATTGCGTGTGAGGTTCAATTTGGAAAATACTCTTTTGTAGCATATGATTTATTTGTCAAACATATGTTATTTTATTCTGGAGGAGTTATTAATTTAGGGATTGAAATTTTACCAACAAAATTTATGCAAATGCAAATGTCATCAGGAATTGCATATTTTGAAGGTGAAGTTTATAATGTAATGCGACAAGGTAGAAATAACCCACCTGTACCATTATTAATTTTAGGTGTGGAGCCCTAGTGATTATTCCGGTACATACTGAACCACTAATTCCGATTCAAACTGAACCACTATTCCGGATGAAACTGAACCATATGTTAAAATGGAATTAACATAAATAATGCAGTTTTTAGGGTTGG
>JAQIBR010000203.1 GCA_027858955.1 Bacteroidales bacterium | reverse complement strand
GAAGAACAGGAGATTGCAAAGAAAATCAGGAAAGCAGTTGCAGAAGTAATAGCAGAAGGAAAAGTTAGAACTTACGATATGATGAAGATGGCGGGCCGCCCAAATGTTATTGAGAAAGGAGCCGCTTCTACTCAGCAAATGGCAGATGCTATAATTGAGAAACTTTAATGAAAGGTGAATGGTGATTAGTGAACAATAATTAGTGATTAGTGAATAGTGAATAAAAAATAAAAGCATGAACTACGAAAGTTCTAAATATAAACGGGTTAACCTTGAAGATAGATTAATTGATTTTTCTATCAACATAATTGAGCTTATAGAAAAACTGCCAAAAAGCAATATAGGTTTATATTTGAAAGATCAACTAACACGATCTAGTGCATCGCCAGCATTTAATTATGGTGAAGCTCAGAGTGCGGAATCATCTAGAGATTTTATTCATAAGATGAAAATTTGTTTAAAAGAACTTCGAGAAACAAGAATAGGTTTAAAATATATATTTAGAGGAAAGTTCTCAGTAGATTCAAAATTGTTAGAAATTCTTTTAAATGAAAGCAATGAACTGATTTCAATATTTGTAAAGAGTATTCAAACAGCAAAAAAGAATATGGAAAAATAGTCAAATTTTTAATTATCATACTGTTTCTAACATTTCACTAATCACTATTCACAAATCACTATTCATTAATCATCAATTTTAATAAAAACTAGATAATTATGACAAAAGAAGTATACAATCTTTGGCCCGAACTAAATTGGATTGAAAACACAGATTTGCGTAATAAAACAGCAAAAACTTGGGAATTAGCTCTAGAAAAAAGTGTTTTAACTCCTGCTGATTTAAATAGAATTCCTTTTACATTGCTTTGTGGTCCAGATTTAAAAGTAACCTTTATGGACCACAAACGATCGGTAGTTCATATTGCGCGTGATGCCGGACAAAAGATTAACGATATGTATCATGGTGAACTTACTGTTGATATGGACGTTTTAATTGCCGGTGCAATTTTAGCAGATGTTGGAAAACTACTAGAGTACGAACTAGATACAGAGGGAAATGCTGTTCAAGGTAATTATGGAAAATACTTACGACATCCATTCTCTGGTGTATCAATAGCCGAACATGCAGGTGTTCCTGCAGAAGTTTGTCATATTATCGCTGCTCATGCTGGCGAAGGAGATATGGTAAAACGTAGTACAGAAGCTTATGTAGTACATCATGCCGATTTTATGACTTTCCTCCCATTTAAAGAACGATTAAAAGTTTAAATTTTATGTTAAAAATTAAATAGCCACTAAATCACTCCCGCAGGGATTCCTATGGAACAACACACTAAAACCCACAAAAATCTTGTATAATTTTTATTTTTTGGTGAAATTTTGTGTTTTTGTGTTTTTGTGGCGAAAAGATGACTTCAAAAAATAGTATCATATTATAGCTTTAATTTTAGCATTAATTCCTTGTTTTTAAACCTTGAAATAATAGAAATGAATCTAATTGAAAAAATAATTGCCAATCACTCTAAATACGTTACCGTTAAACCCGGTGATATTGTTGATATTGAAATAGATGCTCGTGCTGCTCGCGATTTTGGTGGCCCAAATGTAGTTAAAACTATGATTGAAAAGGACTTGGCTATTGAAAATGCGTCAAAGACTTTTTTTACTTTCGATACCAATCCAACAGGATCCGATCAAAAATATGCTGTAAATCAACAAGTTGTACGTGTGTGGGCAAGAAATAATGGCGTAAAAGTATACGATATTGACAAAGGAATTGGAACACATACAATGATAAACGAAGGATTAGTAGTTCCTGGCTCTACAGCTGTTACTACCGATTCTCATGCCAATATTTTAGGTGCTATTGGAGCATTTGGTCAAGGGATGGGCGATCAGGATATTGCAGCCGCATTTAATAGGGGAAAAATATGGTTTAAAGTCCCCGAATCTGTCAAGTTAGTTTTTAAAGGTTTAGCACCTGATAATGTTACATCTAAAGATATTGTATTGAATCTTCTGAATGAATTTGGCGCTAATACTTTACTCGGATATTCAGTTGAATTACATGGTGAGCTTATCGATAAATTAAGCCTTTCCGACAGGATTACAATTGCCAGCATGGGAACTGAGATGGGTGTGATAATTCTTCTCTTCCCTCCCAACGATGAGATAATGGATTTCGCCGAAAATGCGTGTGGCAGAAAATTGGAAAAAATAGCAGCTGACGAAAATGCCGTTTATGCAAAAACCATTGAAATTGATGCAAGTAAATTTGTTCCTATGGTTTCTCTCCCGGGAGCTCCCCACGATACAATTGCCATTCCAAAACAAGATAAAATTAAAATCGATTCTGCTTTTGTAGGAAGTTGTACCAACGGTCGCATTGAAGATATGCGCCAAGTCGCACGTATTTTAAAAGGACGCAAAGTAGCTCCAGGAGTTGTGCTAAAAATAGTTCCTTCCACTGATGAAGTTTGGATACAATCGATGAACGAAGGTTTGTTTAGCATTTTTAAAGAAGCCGGAGCATTGGTCTCAAATGCCGGTTGTGCAGGCTGTGCAGCTGGACAAGTTGGACAAAACGGACCAGGCGAAATTACAATCAGTACAGGTAATCGAAATTTTCCAGGAAAACAAGGAAAAGGAAGTGTGTATTTAGCATCACCAGCTTCTGCTGCTGCTTCTGCAATTGCTGGTTATATTACTGATGAGTTTCATATTCCAGAGGTTCCTTTAACTTTTCATCCTGAAGAGAAACTAGATCGAATTCAGAAAGCGCTAGTTGATGATCAGATAAATGAAAAACCGAATATTATAGAAGGTCGCGTTTGGTATATCAAAGAAGACAATATAGATACAGACATGATTTTCCATAATCGCTATTTGGCTATAACTGAATTAGCAGAAATGGGGCAATATACTTTTGATAATTTAAAAGGATACGAAGACTTCACTAGAAAATCTAAGCCTGGTGACATTGTGGTTGTTACCAAAAATTTCGGAAGTGGAAGTTCTCGTCAGCAAGCTGTCGACTGTTTTAAATCACTTGGTATTCAGGCTATTATTGCAGAATCATTTGGTGCTATTTATGAAAGAAATGCCATAAACGCAGCCTTTCCTATTATTACTTATCAATCTGTAGAAGCTTTGCAACTAAAAGATGGTGATCAAATTAAAGTGGATTTTGAAACAGGAATTATTGAAAATAAGACTAAAAAAACTAAAATTCAAGCAACTCCTTTTTACGAAGTTCAAATGGAAATATACCAGCAAGGTGGATTGTTCTAAACAAAAATAATAAAAGCAAAAGCGATTTATCTTCCGATAGTCGCTTTTTTTTATGCCTTTGAATAAAGACCTTTGCAAAGGTCTCAAACAATGAAATCCTTATGCCTTCTTAAAAAGAAAAAATCCCATCTCGCAATGCGAGATAGGATTTTATAGTGAATCAATAAAAAGAAAATATTACTTTTTCTTTTCTGATTTTTCCATTGCAGTTTTTAAAGCGCCCAATTCACCAGCGATATCACCAAGAGTAGTGCTATCACTAGAAGATTCGGCAACTTTCTTAGCAGAAGCACGTTTAGCTTTAGCAGGTTTTTTGCTTTCTGATTCTGTTTTTTCAGGTTTTTCATCTTTCCAAATGAAAGTGTGAGAAAGAATGATTTTTTTGTTCTCTTTAGAGAATTCAATAACTTTAAATTCAAGAACATCATCAACCTTCATATTGCTCTTGTCTTCTTTCTTGATATGACGAGAAGGAGCAAAACCTTCAACACCATATGGAAGAGAAACAACAGCACCTTTATCAGAAACTGTTAGAACAGTACCTTTTTGGATAGAATTAATTTCGAATACAGTTTCGAAAACATCCCAAGGATTTTCTTCCAATTGTTTATGACCTAAAGAAAGTCTTCTGTTTTCTTCGTCAACATCCATAACAACTACTTCAAGTTCCTCTCCAATTTTTGTGAATTCAGCAGGATGCTTAATTTTTTTCGACCAACTAAGATCAGAAATATGAATTAAACCATCAACACCTTCTTCCAATTCAACAAAGATTCCGAAGTTGGTAAAGTTACGAACGGTAGCTTTATGTTTAGATGCAACAGGATATCTACCTTTGATATCAGTCCAGGGATCAGGAATCAATTGTTTCATTCCTAAAGACATCTTGCGCTCTTCGCGATCTAAAGTAATAATGATAGCTTCAACTTCGTCACCAATTTTAACAAAGTCGTGGGCAGTTCTTAAATGCTGAGACCAGCTCATTTCAGAAACATGTATTAAACCTTCAACACCAGGTTGAATTTCAATAAATGCACCGTAATCAGCAATAACAACAACTTTACCTTTAACTTTATCACCAATTTTTAATTCAGTATTTAAAGCATCCCAAGGGTGAGCAGTTAATTGTTTCAATCCTAAAGCAATACGTTTTTTGTTCTCATCGAAATCAAGTATAACCACATTGATTTTTTCATCCAATGTAACAACTTCTTCTGGATGATTTATTCTACCCCAACTTAAGTCAGTAATGTGTATTAAACCATCAACACCACCTAGATCGATAAACACACCGTAAGAAGTAATATTCTTAACGATACCTTCAAGAACCTGGCCTTTTTCAAGTTTAGCAATGATTTCAATTTTTTGAGCTTCTAATTCATCTTCTATTAGAGCTTTATGTGAAACAACTACGTTTTTAAATTCGTGGTTGATTTTAACTACTTTGAATTCCATGTTTTTTCCAACATAGATATCGTAATCGCGGATAGGTTTAACATCGATTTGAGAACCAGGTAAGAAGGATTCAATACCAAATACATCAGCAATTAAACCACCTTTTGTACGACTCTTAACAAAACCAGTAATAATTTCGTCGTTATCATGAGCAGCATTTACACGATCCCAAGAACGTAGAATACGTGCTTTTTTGTGAGAAAGTATCAATTGACCACTTAAATCTTCTTGGCTTTCAACATAAACTTCAATTGTATCACCAACTTTTAAATCGCTTTTGTATCTCAATTCAGAAAGAGAGATAACACCATCAGATTTGAAACCAATGTTAACAATTACTTCGCGATTGTTTTTACCAACAACAATACCATCAATTACTTCATTTTCATTTACTGATTTTAGAGTATTTGAATATGTACTTTCTAATTTTTCACGATCTTTTTTAGAATATACTTCTTGCTTTTTACCAAAAGAATCCCAGTCAAATGCTTCTTCAACTTTTTCTTCTTTAACTTCCGCCACAACTTCTTCTTTAACTTCAGCTACAACTTCTTCTTTAACTTTAGCTACAACTTCTTCTTTAACTTCAGCTACAGCTTCTTCTTTAGTTTCAGAAACTTCATCTTGTTTTACTTCTTGATTTTCAGTAGAATTTTCTACTGCTTTTTCATCTTTTTTTTGTTCTTCACTCATATGTGATTTTATGTCTGTCGACACTCTATGGTAGATTCCTTTGTCCCAATCTAACAATATCATCAACCGGGTTAATAATCAATTATTTAAATTATTTTCTAATTGGGCTGCAAAAGTAAATATATTTTGTTGATTAAACAACCGATAATTTTAGATTTTTTTGAATGCTAAAACTATTGATTTTCAATATTGTTATGCACAATAAAATTGAGAATAATCTTGGCTTAAACTATCAAAATTCTTACATTTGAATAAAAAACTAAATATGCTGGAATTTACTACTACTTTTCGAATACGCTATTCCGAAGTCGATCAATCGGGCTTTGTTTACAACGGACATTATGCTACTTATTACGAGGTGGGACGAGCAGCTGCTATTCGAACTATGGGCTTGAGTTATAAAGAGATTGAAGAAAGAGGCGTTGTTATGCCTTTAATTTACCAAAATTCTCGCTTCTACTCCCCTGCTTTTTACGATGATTTACTTACGATAAAAGTTAAAATTTCAGAAATGCCAAAAGCCAGAATAACTTTTTATTACGAAATTTTTAATGAGAATGGAAAAAAAATAAATACAGGTGAAAATGCACTTGCCTTTATCGATAGAGAAACTCACCGTCCGATGCGTGCACCTGATTGGTTTGTTGAAATTCTTCAAAGGGAAGTAGATAAAAAAGTATAATCTTATTTTTCCGCAATATAAATTCCAGTTCCAAATTTTGTTGGAATCTTTCTTGCATTGATAAAATGGGCTTTTAATTCCTTGCAAATATTTATTTTAAAGAACTTATAATCACTGCGTTCCATAAATTCCAAGAAACGTATAAATAGTGGAGTTTCTCCAATAAAATCGTGAATCACAATATGCTTTCTAGAAACTCTACGCATTTCTCTTAGCATATTGGCTCTTTTATGTTCTTTCAATCCATGCAATACAAAAGACGCTGTCACAATATCGAAAGAATTATCAGCAAAGTTTTCTAGGTTTTCTGCATCGCCGTGAACAAATTCCATATTAGGATAATTTGTTTTAGCTTTATCCAGCATTTTTCCTGCAAAATCAAGACCCATTACTTGATCAGCCCCACGATGTTTAAAATTAGCAGCCCAAGCTCCAGTTCCGGTTCCGAGATCAATTACTGCTTTCCCCTTTATAGGAATATACTTTTCTACGGCATTCATAGAGTACACAAAATTGCGTTCTAATGAGGTACCCAAATAACCATAAATAGGAGCGATAAAATTAAATATGAAACGAGCTCTTTTATCTGGATCGCTAGAAAAATAATGCTTTAATCCCATTTACGCTATATTGAGTATTGATTATCAATTTTCGATTTATCATCATCAGTCTCGCACTTTTTTAAGTTATACTTGCATACAGTTTTTCCGATTGCATTATATTAGAATTAGTCAGAGGCAAAAGTAGACAAATTCAATTAAACTTGAGCCAACACAAATTCCTATAACTTATCAACATCTCCCCTAAAACTAGTCTTTTTCTCTATTTTTGTAAGCTCAATTAAAGCCCAAAAAATCACATGTTTTTAATTTTCGATACAGAAACAACAGGACTTCCTCTAGACTACAAAGCCAGCTATAAGAATGTCGATAACTGGCCACGTATGGTACAGATATCGTGGCAGATACATGATGTAAGAGGCAAGCTCATCGAAGTTAAAAATTTCATCGTTAAACCCGAAAACTACGAAATTCCATATTCCGTTGTTAAGGTTCATGGCATTACGACAGAACGAGCTTTGAAACAAGGTGTTGCATTGGACTTTATTTTGGGTGAGTTTAACAAAGCATTGGAACAGAGCATCTATATTGTTGGTCATAATATCGAGTTTGATATTAATATTCTGGGCGCAGAATTTGTTCGAAAAGAAATAGATACTCAGCTGCATCGTAGAAAAACACTTGATACAAAGGAAGATTCTACAGAATATTGTGCTCTTCCGGGTGGACGTGGCGGAGGATTCAAATGGCCAAAATTAGAAGAATTACACCAAAAACTATTTGGGGAAAAAATTATCGATTCACACAATGCCGCTGCTGATGTTGAAGCTACAACCCGCTGCTTTTTAGAAATGATTCGTTTAGAAGTTATTCCAAAAGAAAAAATTGGATTTGGAAGCGAAGAACTAGATACATTTAAAACACACAATCCTAAGTCTATCAAAGCTATTGGGCTTAATACAGATCCATATAATCCTAAAGAGCAGATTGAATCAGAGCTTACAAACAAAACTCAAATTGAAGAAAAAGAAGAGAGTCTAAGTGATTTTCAGTCATCTAAAAACGCTTCTAGTAAATATACTTTTGCACATTTACACGTACATACTCAATACTCCATCCTAGATGGCGCTACAGATATACATTTATTAGCAAAAAAGGCTAAAGCTGATAATATGGCAGCGGTTGCAATTACTGACCATGGGAATATGTTTGGAGCCAAATTGTTTCACAAAACAATGAATAAGGCTGGTATTAAGCCAATTATTGGATGCGAAGTTTATGTAGCTCATCGCGGCAGAGCCAAAAAAGAAGGTAAACAAGACGCATCAGGTTGGCATATGGTTTTGCTTGCTAAAAATCTAGTCGGCTATCATAATCTGATGAAATTAGTTTCTCTTGCTTGGCTTGAAGGGCAATATTATCGACCTAGAATTGATAAAGAATTACTCGAAAAATATCACAAGGGAATTATTGCTACATCTGCTTGCTTGGCGGGTGAAATATCACAAAAGCTTATGAATGATAGCTTTGAAGCTGCCGAGGAAGCTGCTTTGTGGTATAAAAATCTTTTTGGTGATGATTTCTATTTAGAAATTATGCGGCATAAAAGCGATGATACCGAAATGAATCAAAAAGTGTATAACGATCAGATATTTACTAATCAGAAATTGGTTGAAATTGGTAAAAAGCACAATATTAAGATAATAGCAACTAACGATGTTCATTTCTTAAACGAAGAAGATTCAGCAGCACAGGATCGTTTAATATGTATTAGTACGGGTAAATATGTAACAGATACAAATAGAATAAAATTTACTGGTAAGGAATGGTTTAAGACTCAAGATGAGATGAAAGTCATTTTCGATGATTTCCCGGAAGCTTTATCCAACACCCAAGAAATAGTCGACAAAGTAGAAAATTATAAGCTCAACAGAAAAGCTATCATGCCTGACTTTAAATTACCCGAAGGCTTTGATGACGAAAATGTTTACTTACGTCATATAGTTAATGAAGGAGCGAAAAAGCGATGGGGCGAAGAACTAAGCATTGAAATAATTGAACGTCTTGATTTTGAATTGGAAACGATAAAAAATATGGGCTTCCCGGGTTATTTTTTAATTGTTTGGGATTTTTTAGTAGCAGCTAGAAATATGGGCGTCGTGGTAGGTCCAGGACGTGGATCTGCAGCTGGTTCAGCAGTAGCATATTCTTTGCGGATAACAGAAATCGATCCATTAAAATACAATTTGCTATTTGAACGTTTCTTAAACCCCGACCGAGTTTCAATGCCTGATATTGATATCGATTTTGATGATGAAGGCCGATCAAGAATCTTAAAATGGGTTGTTGAAAAATATGGAGAGAAAAGAGTAGCCCATATTGTTACTATTGGAACGATGGCTGCCAAATCTGCCATACGTGATGTAGCTAGAGTTCAGCAATACCCTCTATCTGAAACAGATAAAATTGCTAAACTCATTCCTGATCGTCCGGGTATAACATTAAAAAATGCATTTAAAGAAGTTCAGGAATTACGCGCAATTAAAGAATCTGATACAGATGCTGCCAATGTGCTCAAGTATGCCGAAACACTGGAGGGCACTGTACGAAATACAGGAACCCATGCTTGTGGAATAATAATTGGGAAAGACGATCTTGAAAACTATATTCCAATTAGTACCGCAAAAGATTCGGAACTCACTTATGTTACTCAATATGATGGAAATCATGTAGAAGACATAGGCTTATTGAAAATGGATTTCTTAGGATTGAAAACTTTGTCGATTATCAAACATGCTGTTGAGAATATCAAGCTTTCTAAAGGAATAGACATTGATATTAATAATGTTGATTTAGAAGATACTAAAACCTATGATTTGTATTCGAATGGCGAAACAAATGCCCTATTCCAATTCGAGTCAGATGGTATGAAAAAACATCTAAAAGATCTAAAACCCAATAAGTTTGAAGACTTGATTGCGATGAATGCCCTCTACCGCCCAGGACCAATGGCATATATTCCTCAATTTACAAAAAGGAAAAATGGCAAAGAAAAAATCGAGTACGATTTACCAATGATGAATGAATACCTAAAGGAAACTTATGGTATTACAGTATATCAAGAACAGGTGATGCTTCTTGCAAGGAAACTTGCCAATTTTACTCGTGGGCAATCAGATTCTTTACGCAAAGCAATGGGAAAGAAGATTAGATCGATGATGGATGAATTGAAAATCCTTTTTATCGATGGATGTAAAGAAAACCCTCAATTTGTAAAAGAATGTGTAGAAAATAACAAAGATGCCGATATAATAATCAATAAGATTTGGCACGATTGGGAAGCCTTTGCAGAATACGCATTTAATAAATCGCACGCCACTTGTTATTCTTATGTTTCATTCCAAACAGCTTATTTAAAAGCCAATTATCCGGCTGAGTTCCTAGCTGCGGTTTTAAGTAACAATATGAATAATATTGATAAAGTTACTTTTTTTATTAATGAATGTAACAGAATGGGAATAAAGGTCTTAGGCCCTAGCATAAATGAATCGTATATCAATTTCACTGTTAACAGTGAAGGCAATATACGTTTTGGGTTGGCAGCTATTAAAGGAGTTGGCGAAGCTGCTGTTCTTAGTTTGCTTGAAGAACGTAAAAAAAACGGAATCATAACTAATATCTTCGATTTTGTTAAGAGAGTAAATCTAAGAACAGTTAATAAAAAGAGTGTTGAATCGATGGTTTTGGCAGGCGCTTTCGACGATTTTGATAATATAAATCGTGCAACTTTTTACCATAAAATGCCTGAAAGCAATTTGAATTTCCTTGAGCAGTTAATTAGTTTTGGTTATAAATTTCAAGATGAACAAAATTCCTCTCAGGTAAGCCTTTTTGGTGATTTGGGATCAGTAGAACTCCCCGACCCTGAAATTCCTATCGTACCAGAATGGCCTGAATTAGAAAAGCTTGCTAAGGAAAAAGAAGTTATTGGTTTTTATTTGACGGGGCATCCCCTAGATAATTTTCATGAAGAGATCAACTATTTTACAAACCAAAATATTGGTGCATTTTCTGAAAATCTGAATAAATTCAAAAATCAAACGATTACTTTTGCCGGTATAATTACTTTGTCTGCTGATAAAAATAAAATTACAAAGACCGGTAAACCATTCGGATCCTTTCAAATAACGGACTATTCAGGAAGTATTAACATTACACTTTTTGGAGCAGATTTTGAAAAATACAAAGACTTACTCGACAGATTAGGTCAGTTTTTAATGGTCAAAGCACTGGTTACCAAGCCAAAATGGAAAAAAGATACTGACGATTACGAACTTAAAATTATCCAATTAGAACTTCTAACTGATGTTTTTAATAAATATGTAAACAAGATTGGTTTAGGAGTTCCTTTAGCTTCAATATCAGAAAAGATGGTTTCAGAACTTAGTCGCTTTTCTAAGAATCACCCTGGAAAAGCAAATGTTTATCTTCAGATTATTGATAAAGAAGAACGTCTGGCATTGCGTCCTACTAAATTGCGAGTCAATCCCAAAGAATTCTTAATTGGTGTTCGTCAATTTGAAGAGATTCAGGTAAAAATTAATTAGGATTTGAAATCTTGGCAAAACTAAAAATAGCTACTAAGTCCACAGGATTTTTTTTTGAAATCCAACATCGCAACAGATAACTTTTTGATTGCCATTAATTTGAGCACAATTTATAGTAAAAATGTAAAAACCCCGAAAAAAAATTGGACGACTGATTGCTCAAAGCTCTGAAAGAGCTTAATTTCAATAACCGTGGGCTTTTTTTTGCCCACGGTACTGTCATAAGCTGAACACACAGCCCTGAAAGGGCTGAACTGCAGTAATATGGGAGTTTTTTCTGAATGTTAATTCCCCGTTTATCCATAAGTAAACTTTTTCAAATTATTAATTTTTCTAAATTCATTTATAGTAAAGTTCAGCCCCTTTATGGCTGTGGTTCAGCTCATTACATTTCCGTGGGTTGCACCCACGGTTATTCATATTTTGCCGCTTCTCGGCAATTCATTGTCTTAATTTATACACTTCAGAGCAAAATAAAAGGACAAATAAAAACCGTAATTTATCGTAACTGATTATCAATAAGTTATATTTAGTTATATAGTAGGTTAGAGAAAATAAAAAGATGTTTTAAAATTGTTCTATTTTAAAATCATCTAAATATAATCTACCATTATATATATTTTCCAATAATCCAGAAAAGTGTTAAAACTTAAAACGTTACAAATTAATCGGCAAACAAAAAACCATCTGTCAATTGTCAAATGGTTTCCTATATCAATAAAAAAATGTAATTCTTATTTTGCTGATTCTTCGACAGCCTTTTCAGTTTTTTTAGCAGGAGTTTTCTTGGCAGGAGCTTTTTCAGCAACTGTTTTCTTCTTAGTAGTAGCTTTTTTAGAAACAGGTTTCTTTGCAGTATCCTTTTTTGCAACTGTCTCCTTTGCGGTAGTCACTGAAGCAGTACTTTTCGGAGTCGAAGTTTCCTTAACAACAGTCTTGGCTGCAGGTTTTTCCACAGCAACTGTTTTCTTAGCAGGAGCTTTTTTAGCAATAACTTTCTTTACAGGAACTTCTTCCTTTTCAACTTTTACTTTTTTTGTTTTTTCGGCAATTATAATTCTTTTTTCTTCTTTACGAGGGCGTCTTTTTCCATAAGATCCCATTATGATTTTTCCCCTTTTAGTTTTTTTATCTCCTTTACCCATATCAAAAAATTATTTAATGTAAATATCAATCCGTAAATATACTGAGAAATACCGAATAGCCAAAGCCAATACGGTTACAGAATGACAAAAAGCTTGCTATTTTACCTTAAAAAATCTTAAATCTAGTTAATTTCCTAATAAGAATTGTCTAATTCGTCATTTTTAGATAAATTTTATTTAATAAAGTTCTACTAATTTTCTTACTCTATCACTTCGTAAATCATTATAGGTTTGGATTTATTTTTTAGCTTCACTTCACCCACCTTTTTGCATTTAAAAGAGTCTTTTACCTTTTCATAAGATGATTCACTAATTATAATTTGCCCTGGTTCAGCTGCAGATTCTAGTCTTTGGGCGGTATTCACTACGTCTCCAATCACTGTATAATCTAGTCGTCGAAGGCTAACAGAACCAATATTTCCTGATACCAATTCACCACAATTAATTCCTATGCTCACATTAGGTTTAAAAGTGACTTTTTTGGAAAATGAAGGTAAATTATCAATTTTGGTTCTAATTGAGAGACAGGCATCAATGGCTTTATCCAAATGATGATCACCTCTAAAAACAGCCATTACGGCGTCACCAATAAATTTATCAATGTAACCTTCCTGTTCAATTATTTCTGTTACCATCACATCAAAATAACTGTTCAGCAATTCAACAACGGTATCAGGAGTTTCATTTTCACTTATCGAGGTGAAACCACAAATATCGATAAAAACAACCGAAGCATCCACTGTTTCATTCGCCATGATGGACGATTCAAACTCACGCGTATCCATAAAACTAAGTACCGTTTCATCAACGTACATCTTAAGTATGTTGTTTTCTTTAACAGCTTGTATAGTTTTTTTGATATAATTTACGTGGGCGATGGTTTTTTCAATAGTCATCTCCAGATCAGTAAAATCAACCGGCTTGGTTATAAAATCAAACGCTCCACGGTTCATCGCTATCCTAATATTTTCCATATCGCCATAGGCAGAAACAACAACAGCCTTGAGTAAGCTATGTTTTTCATTCAATCGTGAAAGCAAAGTAAGACCATCCATTTCAGGCATGTTAATATCACTAAGCACTACATCAATATCTTTATGCTGTTCTAATTGTTCCAAAGCATGAACACCATTTATTGCGAAAATAAACTCATACTCATTTTCTCTTATTTTTCTGCGAAATTTCTGCTTGATTAGTATTTCAAGATCAGTTTCGTCATCAACAACTAATATTTTTGTCATCATACAAAAGTTTTAATTTTATCTTTTAAGGATATAAAATCGATTGGCTTAGCAAGAAAATCATCTGCACCTAATTCCATTGCTCTTTTATAATTCTCATCATCACCATAAGCTGTAATCATCATCACCACAGGTGGCGGTACATGATTTTTCTGTTTGATTTCGCTCAATAATTCTAATCCACTCATACCAGGCATATTAATATCAGAAAGAATAAGAACTGCCTCGTGCTTACAGTCTTTCAAACAAGACAATGCTTCTATACCTGAATAAGCAAAAACGAAATCTATTTCACCATTTTTAATTTCTTTTCTAAACCTTTGTTGAAATAAAGGTTGAATATCTTTTTCATCGTCAACTACTAAAATTTTCATATTTATATTTTTTTACTTTTCTGTTAATACTATTATAAATTCTGTTCCTTCACCCTCTTTAGTTTTTACTATTAAATCGCCTTTATGGCCTTTGGTAATAATATCGTAAGATAATGAAAGTCCCAATCCTGTTCCTTCGCCGGTAGGTTTGGTTGTGAAGAAAGGTTGAAATATCTTTTCTTTAACACTTGCCGGAATTCCGTTTCCATTATCCTTCACGCTTATGATTACATTTTCATTTTCAAGCTTTGTGCTTACGATAACTGTTGGTTTGTAGTTCTCGGGCTGCTGCTTCTTTTTGTCAGTCACGGCATAAAATGCATTGTTAATCAAGTTTAGTAAAACCCTTCCCATATCCTGAGCAATTATCTTGATTTTAGGCAATGAATCATCCAAGTCGGTTTTAAAATCTGCGTTAAAACTTTTATCTTTTGCTCGTAGTCCGTGATAAGCAAGCCTTAAATATTCATCGGCTAAGGCATTAATATCCGTTGGCAACTTCGCTCCTTTGCTGATTCTACTATGTTGCAACATATCCTTAACAATGGAATCTGCTCTTTTTCCATGATGAAGGATTTTTCCTTCATTTCCGATAATATCAGAGACAATTATGTTTACTTCGTCCATATTTCCATTTCGTATTTCTTCTTGCATTTCCTCAAGTAACTCTTTATTTACTTCCGAAAAATTATTGATAAAGTTTAAGGGGTTCTGTATTTCATGTGCGATACCTGCAGTTAGTTCACCAAGTGATGCCATTTTCTCATATTGAATAAGTTGAGTTTGAGTTGTTTTCAACTCATTATATGCTTTCTTTATCTCATGTGCATGTGCCAACTCCTTATCCCTATTTCGCTGCATCTCCTTAATAGCCAATCTTTTGCGCATAAATCTATCAAAAATAAAAATCATTAATGCAATGATAAGTGCATAAGAACCATAAGCAATCCAAGTTTGCCACCAAGGCTTAGTAATTGTAATATGTACTGATTTTCCTTCTTCATTCCATACACCGTAGGCATTTGATGCTCTAACAACGAAAACGTATTCGCCGGGATCTAAATTGGTGTATGATGCAAATCTTCGATTATCATAGACCCAATTTTCATCATAACCTTTAAGAAAATGTGCATACTGATTTTTTTGTGGATTCGCATAATGTAAAGCCGAAAACTCAAAACTTAAATTGTTCTGATCGTATGATAGTTTGATTTTTTCAATATCCAGTAAGTCCTCAGATATCGGTGATTTATCACCCATTTCATTAACAGATTTATTAGATATAAGCAAATCAGATATAATCAATTCTGGTTGTATGTGATTAGTCTGGGTACTGCTGACTGCATTTAATCCATGATCACCTCCGAAGTAAAACTTCCCACTACTACTACTACTACTACTACTACTACTACTTCTAGCAGCAACTTGATTTATGAATGAATTACCTCCCAATCCATCCTTTGCATAAAAGTTAATGAAAGTAGCTTTCTCTAATGATTCATTATAAATCATTTTTGAGAGCCCACCTTGAGTTGAAATCCACATCTCTCCATCATCTCCGGCCAGAATTGATTCTGTTAGGTTAGTCGGTAGGCCATCTTCCTTTGTATAGTGAATGAATTGACCGGTTGCAGGATCAAATTTATTTAATCCGGCGTAAGAAGTGATCCAAACAATTCCATTATTATCTTCATAAACATCCATTAAAATATTGCTGCTAATTGAATTAGGATCAGATGGATCGTGATCGTAAACTTTAGCAACATTATTTTCCGTATCCAATCTGTTTAAACCATTTCCATTGGTAGCAACCCAAATATATTTTTTACCAATATGAATTCCGTATATATTGTAACCACTTATTGACAGCTGTTTAGGTTGGTTTTCTAATGATGAAATTATAGAATTTTTTAAACCTGAATTAGCGGGTTCTTTAAGTAATGTAATTCCATATATCGTTGTTAGATTAGGCTCATCAGCGTTCCATTTCCCATAACTGTGGCTATCATCAGAGATATACCTGAGTTTATAGGTGCCGGCAGATAGTTTAATATGACCAATCTCCATTCTGTTTTTTTCGGCTCCACCGGCATGAAAAGATTTTTGAAAATTTTGAGAAGTCCAAATAGTATCATTATTATTATTTTCTAACCATCCATAATCGAATAAACCTCTGCTATCACCTTCCCCAACCGAAATAATTATATAATTACCCGGTTCTTTTATTTCAACTATTTGAGATGTGTCTTGAAAGTCTTCGATGTTTAAGAGACCGGCAATTTGATAATCGCTTGAGAGTAGTTGTTCAATTTTATTGATTAAATTACTTTCATAATGCAATAAAGTCTTGGTAGGTATCCTTTTGAATATACCGGTTTTAGGTTCAAAATAATTTAAGCCATTATTGGTTCCTATCCAAAAATTCCCAAACTTGTCTTTTTTAATTAATCGCACCCTATCATCGGATATGCTTTTTGTCGAGTTTGGATTATTTACATATCTATTAATCTCATTATAATTTTTATCGAGTTCAATTAATCCATCACCAAAGGTACCAAGCCAAAGCGATCCATCATCATTCTCGGCAATTGATCTTACCGAACCTCCATAAACATCATTTACTGCTTTGTACTTAATTCGTCTTGACTTTTTATCTTTTTCATTGAATATATTAAGCCCATTACCTCTTGTTCCAACATAAATAACACCGGGCTGTATAGATGAACTTAACAATCCAAATATACTTGAACTACTAAGGCTTGATTCATTTTCAGACTCATTTACATAAAGTGAAAAAGGTTGCTTTTGTGGATCGTACATAAATAATCCATGATCTGCAGTTCCGAACCAATAAATTCCACTTTTATCAATTGTATAATCGGTAATTCTGATATTCCATCCAAAATTTTTCATTTTATAAGCTCCGGCAATGGATATTTCTTCAAATTGATCAGAAATTCCATTGAACTTTAAGATGCCATGAAAATTATTTGAAATCCAAATATTGCCATAGGGATCGGGTGAAATCCTATTCCAATAACCATAAATATTTAATAAGTTATAATCATATTCTATCAAAGTTTTAAGTTTACCATCATTAGGATTGAATTTGTAAATCCCGTTTCTTGCCGTAATCCAAATTATGCCTGTAGAATCAGCATATAAACTGCTAATATGATTTTCCGCGTTTGTGAAATCTATTAAATTACTTCCTTTAAATTCCACTTTTCGGAATGAAGTATCTGACTCTTTTAAATGTATGAGTCCATCTCGCATTGATCCTGCCCAGAGTCCACCAATATTATCTTCAGTTACGGCTATAACAAAATCATTCTGATTAATAATATCAGTATTATTGATTGAATGCAAAGTTTGGTTCCATTGATCGGACTCAGAATCGTATAACATTAAGCCATTCGAGAGTGTAGCAGCCCAGAGTCTTTTTTTGGTATCTTGAAATAGGTTAAAAACTCTTCCGGTATTGCTACCCTCCGGAAAATTAAATTGTAACATAAAATCGTAATTGGTAAAGCTTTTGTCAGACTTATTAAATCTGGAAATCCCTTCTTCGGATGCAATCCAAATATTATGATCAAAATCTTCAAGCAGACCCCAAGTGTTGTTGTTTAGAAGACTTGTTGCCTTACCGGGAACATTTTTAAAGGTTTCAAATTTATAACCATCATATCTTTGAAGGCCATTAGTTGTCGCAATCCAGATAAGACCATAACTATCTTGTATTACATCAAGAACACCGGGTGAAGCAAGACCCTCAGAGATAGATATAAAAGTAGGGTCAATTTCTTGCCCAATTAATTTAGAGTTTCCCAATCCCAGCCCAAATAGGATGCCTAGGGCCAAAATTGAAAACTTTTTTAAGATGATTTGAATTTTATTTTTCATGTGATTTTTGTATGTCAACATTCTATACATAATTATTCTTTAGTTATTTCCTGATAAGGAAATGTAATGATAAATTCTGTTCCTACGTTTTTTTCAGTATTTAGTTCAAGTGATCCACCGTGAGCTTTAATAATATCATAACTTAAACTTAGTCCTAATCCTGTCCCTTGACCGGTAGGTTTGGTTGTAAAAAATGGCTGGAAAATCTTGTCTTTAATGCTTTCAGGAATGCCATTACCATTATCTCTCACTTTTATTATTATTTTATCTTCTTCCTTTAATGTAATAACTGATACGAGAGGTTTGTAATCATTTTCATCCGCACTTCGACTCCGCTCAGTGCTAGTTCGACTTTGCTCAGTGCTCGTTCGACTCCGCTCAGTGCAGGCATAAAATGCATTATTAATTAAGTTGAGCAGAACTCTTCCAATATCTTGCGGAACAACACTGATTTTAGGCAATTCGTCATCAAATGCTGTTTTAAAATCTGCATTGAACGATTTATCTTTTGCTCTTAGACCATGATAAGCAAGTCGTAAATATTCATCAGCAAGTGTATTGATATCAGTTAGTTCTCTTTTGCCATCACTAGCTCTTGAATGTTCTAACATACCGATTACAATGCTGCTTGCCCTTTTGCCGTGATGACTGATTTTTTCAAGATTTTGTTTTAAATCATTGGAAAGCACATCAACTTCATCTGTATTTCCCGTTGCCATTTCCTCTCTCATTTCTTCCACTAAATCAACACTAACTTCCGAAAAATTATTGACAAAATTCAAAGGGTTTTGAATTTCGTGAGCAATTCCAGCTGTAAGTTCGCCTAAGCTCGCCATTTTTTCAGATTGAATAAGTTGGGATTGGGTGGATTTGAGAAGGTCGTAAGCCTTTTCAATTTTTAGTTTCGCTTTTTGTTTTCGCCTGCTGTTTATGAAAAGGAAAATTGCAATAACCAGTAATGTGAAAGCAATACCCATAATGGCATTCATTCTTAAGCGGTTTTGGTATTTGTCTTTTGCTGCTTCTATTTCCACTTGTTTTTTATCGCTTTGCGCAATCATGTCCTTCATTACCTGCATATTTCCTGCACCATACAATTTTTTTTCTGTTTCAGAAGTCAGTTTGAAATATTTTAGGGCTTTTTGCGGATCGATGGATTCATAATATTCAGCTAAAATCTTGCTACCATCTAAAATACCTGAGATATATGAAATTTTATTTGCTTCTTCTATTCCTTTTTCAGCATAATAAATACTGGAATCGGATTTGTTTAATGTTTTATAGAGAGCAGAAATATCATTGTAGGTGTTGGAGGTATGAAAAACTTCCTTACTGTTAAGAGTAGTATTCAAAGTTTCCCGCAGATCAGCCAATGCCAACTCTGGTTTATTTTGTTTTAGATAGACCTTAGCTCTCAGGTTATACCAGGCCGGATAGACTTTATACTGATATGGCTTGTCCCAATTAATATCTTCATAGTTAGTTGAATGGTTACCCTCGTAAAAAGCGTCATGGGATTTATCAAGACAAATCAAAGCAGAATCCAACTTGTTGATGCTTTCATAAACCACTGCCATACCAAAGTATCCGAAAGCTACCCCTCTAATATCTACATCGCCCCTGATAAGCATCATTCGGTAATACTGAATGGATTTTTCATTATCTCCCAGATAATGATAGATTAATCCAAGGTTGTCATAAATGGGACTTACACCGGATTTATAAACACCTCGGCCTTCAATTAAGGGAAGAATACTTAAGCCTAACTCTAAAGCCATTGGTAAATTTCCAAGTTTTATGTTGGTTTCCATCATATGACCAGTTATAAATACTTGTTGGCGAAAGTTCTTTGTCTTTTCAAAGAATTTTATTGCGTTTTCACCATAGTATTTGGACGAATCAGGGTTAATGTGCATATAATTTATAGTGATGCGGCTATGTATTTCAGCTTTTATTGAGTCTGGTTGTGGCTTCACAAGTTCCTGTTTAAGGCTGTCTATTTGGCGAATTAAATTGGTATTGCCTTTTTGCCCCATGAGTTGAACATTTGAAACTATAAAAACGAGTAATAAGATATATCGCATCATTTTATTTATATTTTAATTGGTAGAAAAATTATGAATTCAGTTCCCGAATTTTCTTTCGATTCAATAGAAATGGTCCCACCATGTGCCTTAATAATGTCGTGGCTCAAACTCAATCCTAATCCTGTTCCTTGTCCGGTTGGTTTGGTTGTAAAAAATGGCTGGAAAATCTTGTCTTTAATGCTTTCAGGAATTCCATTACCATTATCTTTTACTTTTATGACAACAGTATCTTCTTCTATCAAAGTGAATAGTGAAACAAGTGGTTTGAAATCTTTGTTATCATTTGCAGTTCGACTTCGCTCAGCACATGCATGAAAAGCATTATTAATCAGGTTTAAAAGCACTCTTCCAATATCTTGCTGAATAATATTGATTTTAGGAAGTGTTTTATCAAAGTCTGTCTTAAAATCAGCATTGAAGGATTTATCTTTTGCTCTTAAACCATGATAGGCCAAACGTAAATATTCATCAGCAAGTGTATTGATATCAGTTAGTTCTCTTTTGCCATCACTAGCTCTTGAATGTTCAAGCATTCCTTTTACAATATTACTTGCCCTTTTTCCGTGGTGACTGATTTTTTCAAGATTTTGCTTTAAATCATTAGAAATGACCTTTACGTCTTCTGTATTTCCAGCATCCATTTCTTCATTCATCTCAGTTACTAAATCAGCACTCACTTCAGCGAAATTGTTTACAAAATTTAAAGGGTTTTGAATTTCATGAGCAATTCCGGCAGTCAGTTCACCGAGTGATGCCATTTTTTCGGACTGAATGAGTTGCTCCTGTGTTAATTTAAGTTCGCTAAGCGTACCTTGAAGTGTTTCAAACGAGCTTGCATTATATAATGCTGCTGAAGTATAAGAAGCGAGTGTTTTTAGAATATCTAAATGGTATTGAGTATAAGCGTTATTTTCGAAAGTCTGAACCGAAATAAGACCAATCGTTTTATCCTTAACCTGTAATGGAAGATAAATAAGAGATTTAGGACTTTTTGGCATACTGCCGTCTTCAAGAGCAGCTGATTTAAGAAAGGTTATATCTATATCTTTCAAATATCTGGAGAATTCCTTTTCAATATCATTTATAAAAACTTCTTTTTCATTTTCAATACACCAAACTGCCAGCTGACTTTTGTCACTCATCATTCTGATGTATGGTTGGTAGCGTTTTCCTTCCTCAACTGATAAGCGGTATTCAATAGCAGCTTCTTCAGATTTATAGATACCAATTCCAAAAACAGTTGCATCCATCAATTGATTTACATTTTCATAGACCGTATTTAAAATTGTTTCCAGATCAAGCGTTGAAGTAATATCCCTGCCGATTTTACTTAAGACAGATACACTGTTATAAGATTTTTCAAGCTCTTCGGTTTTCTTTTCCAGTTCAGTATTCTTTTCTTTCATCACAACATTAGTAAGCCGGTTGATCTCAGCTTCCTTTTGTAGTTTTTCCATTTCATACTGAATATTCAAATACTTTTGTTTGGTTTCCTGTTCATCTTTAAAAACCTCAGATTTAATTTTTTGAAAGAGCTTGTAATGTTTTACAAATAATTGAAATTCCTCTTTTCTTTCGTATAATTCAGCCAATGCCTCATGTGCCATATAGATCGCAGCTTTTGCTTTAATTTCTTCGGCAACTTTTAGAGATTCAAGTAAATACTCTTTCGTTTGTTCTGTTTCTTTCTGAAGAAATGATAATCTTCCCAAAAGCAATAGGGAGTTAGCCTCTCCTACTTTATAACCTATCTCTCTGTGCATTAAAAGGCTTTTCAAAAAATATGGTTTAGCTTCTGTCAGCTTTTTTTGATTCATTAATATCTCGCCAATTCCAAAAAGTGCATAACCAAGATTTCTTTTATCATTCTTTTGTTCACTTAAGTGTTGGCATTCAATATAAGTTTCATAAGCCTTGTCAAACTGTTCATCGTGCAAGTATACATATGCAATACTTTCAAGAACAGAAGATTCAAGACTGAAATTTTGTAATTTCCTGCTCAGTGGCAATGCATTTTGAAGAAATTCAAGGCCTTTCTTAAGATCACCCAGCAAGGCATAAATGTAGCCGGCACCATTATAAGCATAAGCTGTAGATTCTTTATTACCAACTTCTTCACCATGTTTCAGGCCATGTAAAAAATAATCAAGTCCTTTGTCATAATCGCCCATATAATAATAGATTGCAGCTATGGATACCAACGATTGTGATTCTCCACTTTTGTCATCCAATTCTAAAAACATATCCATTGCCTGCATGGAAAGGGATAATGCCAATTCAAGATTGGATAAATAGCGATTACTTACACCCATATTGCGTATGGAATAAGCTAATCCTTTTTGATAAGAATATTCTTCAGACAGATTTTTTGCTTCACTACTTAATTCTAATCCAAGTGTAGCTTGAGTGTCATGTACCAGCCATGCACGCTTATTTAAATCATCAATTTTCTTGATTATTTTAGCTGGAATAACTTTTGTATTTGCGATAATTTGATCCATATTTGAATTTTTAAAATATTGGTAATTGAATTCTAAACTCACTTCCTTCACCTTCTTTTGTATCCACTTTCAGCTCCCCGCCATGCGCTTTTATAATATCATAGCTTAATGATAAACCTAATCCTGTTCCTTGCCCTGTTGGTTTAGTGGTGAAGAAGGGTTGGAAGATTTTATCCAAGACTTTTGCTGGAATTCCATTACCATTATCCTTCACTTTTATAACAACCTGATCATTTTCTTTTGAAGTGGAAATTGAAACAAGTGGTTTGAAATCATTTTTATCAACTGCACTTCGACTCCGCTCAGTGCTAGTTCGACTTCGCTCAGTGCTAGTTCGACTTCGCTCAGTGCCAGTTCGGCTCCGCTCAGTGCCAGTTCGGCTCCGCTCAGTGCAAGCGTGAAAAGCATTATTAATTAAATTTAAAAGCACTCTTCCAATATCTTGGGGAACAATACTGGTTTTAGGAAGTGTTTTATCAAAGTCTGTCTTAAAATCAGCATTGAAGGATTTATCTTTTGCTTTTAAACTATGATAAGCCAAACGTAAATATTCATCAGCTAGTGTATTGATATCAGTTAGTTCTCTCTTACCATCACTCGCTCTTGAATGTTCAAGCATTCCTTTTACAATATTGCTTGCACGTTTTCCGTGATGACTTATTTTCTCAAGATTTTGTTTTAAGTCATTAGAAATTGCTTTTACATCTTCGGTGTTTCCTGTCTCTATTTCTTCATTCATCTCAGTCACTAAATCAACACTTACTTCCGAAAAATTATTAACAAAGTTTAAAGGGTTTTGGATCTCATGAGCAATGCCTGCAGTGAGTTCTCCAAGAGATGCCATTTTTTCTGCATGAATTAATTGACGCTGTGTTTTGCGTAGTGATAAAAGTGTTTTCTTGTTTAGCCTGAATTGTCGATATAAAAAGATCATCGATACAATAATTAGAATAAGTGCTATCAAAGAAATCCAGATAATAGTATTGCGTTGATTAATGGTGGCTTCTTGTATAGCTTTTTCCTGTTTTAAAACAATTATACTTTGGTTTTGTTCCAGTTCTTTTTGCTCAATTTCATACTGAGCTACTTTGACTTTTTGATTGTCTTCTTCAAGTGTTTCCTGAAGTTTAAAATAGCTATTGATGTACCGTATGGATAAAGCCGGGTTCTGTTTTTCATAGTATGAAGCAAGATCTTTCAGGTATTTCAGTTGGAAGATATTAGCCTCTTCTTTAACTGATTTATTATAGGCTGTCTGTAGATAGCTAATAGCAGATTTACGATCGTTCTTAAGCATATAATACCTGTAGAAGCCAAAATCACTTTCTAAATCTCCATCATTATTTATAAATTGAAAATCAAATCTTTCAACCAATCCTTGTACTTCCATTAAATAGGGATATGCCAAATCAGCTTCTTTCATTGCCAAGAAAACCAAAGCCTTGGAAAGTACAGCGAGTGCATAAATGGGGCTATTCTCATTCTTATATCGACTGGTTACTTCAATGGATTCATCTGCATATTTATGAGCTAGTTCAAACTTTTTATGATTGATACTTATATTTATCAGAGGCATTAATGTAAATGCAATGTTCACAGTATCAACAGATTTCCTAATCAAAGGCAGGGCTAAGTTTAAATAATAAACTGCTTTCTCTTCATTGCCCCATGTTTCATACATCTGACCAACGACAGCTATTTCATTATTATACATAGTTTGCCAAAAAGGTTTGTATATAGCACCTGCTCTAAGATAATTGCTAATGGCTAGATTGTAATCGGCTTTATAGTTATAGTATCCTGCTATTCCATGGTAACAAGATGCTGTATTTTCAGCAGGACCATTTATCAGATAATAATTAAGTTTTTCTTTATAGAAATTAAATCTTTCATCCTGATTATTCATTAGGTTAAAGAGTGTTCTCATTTGCATGAGAAGTGGGGCAATTATTTTCTTTTGCTGATCAAATAAGTCAATTGATCTTTTGATTTTAACTAATGCATTTTCATAATCACCGGCTAGCCATATTGAAAAAGCTTCATCCAATTCAGCATATGGTTCAATGTTGATGGTCATATTTTTATTATTGAGTTCAATCAATTGCTTTAAAAAAGATATTTGATTTGATTGAGGCTCAGTGATAACTTCGGGATTTCCATCAATTAATAAAATAAGAGACTCTATTTTTTCTGCATCAGTTTTTAGTAGTGGTAATTGATTAACTATTGAATCATAATCATAATTGAAGTGGACAGATTGTGAGAATCCATCCCTTTCAAAAGTGATTATGAGCATTAAAGTCAGAAAAATATTATTATAAGTTAGCTTCATTTTATATTAACTATTTATTATTGGTAATATGATCACAAATTCTGATCCGAGACCTTCCGTTGTTTCAACTTTCAGCTCTCCGCCATGCGCTTTTATAATATCGTAACTCAATGAAAGCCCTAAGCCAGTTCCTTGCCCTGTTGGCTTGGTTGTGAAAAATGGTTGAAAAATTTTGTCTTTAATATTTTCATGTATACCGTTACCATTATCCTTTACTTTTATGATAAACTGATCATTTTCTTTTGATGTTGAAACTGAAACAAGTGGTTTGAAATCTTTGTTATCAACTGCACTTCGACTTCGCTCAGTGCTAGTTCGACTCCGCTCAGTGCAAGCATGGAAAGCATTATTGATTAGGTTTAATAATACCCTGCTAATATCTTGTGGAATAACTTTAATTTTTGGCAAGTTGTTATCAAATTCAGTTTTAAAATCAGCATTGAACGATTTGTCCTTTGCTCTTAAACCATGATATGCAAGACTTAAGAATTCATTTGCTAGTGCATTTATATCAGTGAGTTCACGTTGACCGTCACTAGTTCTGGAGTGCTCCAACATACCTTTTACAATACTGCTTGCCCTTTTGCCGTGATCGCCGATCTTTTCAAGGTTTTGCTTTAAATCACCTGCAATGGCTATTACCTCAGCCAAATTTCCATTTTCCAACTCATCTTTCAATTCTTCAAGTATATCAACACTTACCTCCGAGAAATTGTTTACAAAATTTAAGGGATTTTGTATTTCATGAGCAATTCCGGCAGTAAGTTCTCCAAGCGAAGCCATTTTTTCGGATTGGATAAGTTGAGTTTGAGTGGATTTGAGGTTCGATAATAAGTTGTTCAATTTAGTATTTAGTTTTTTCTTTTCGGTATAGCGGATGAAATAAATTACTGCCATTACCAATATTATGAACATCCCGAAAAGGAAAAAGTTCCGAAGTACTTTTTGGCGTTTTAGTTCTGACTGTTTGATCTCAAGCATCTTATTATATTTCTCATTTTGTAAAGCCTGCTTGTTTTCAATATCTAGCCGGTTTATCAGAGTGGTTATTTTCACCCTATTTTCAGCAATTACAAGAGAATCCTTAACCTGGGAGTATAACTGTTGATTCTTGTAAGCATTTTCATAATCACCAATTTTATAGTAGCTGGCGGCAATCCTTTCATAGATAGCTGCCATAAATTTAAATGCCGATTTTGGCACTACTTTTTCAGCTTTAATTAACCAGGAAATAGCTTTTGCTGTTTCATCAGTGGAAAGGTAAATTTCGGCAATATTCATGGCTGCTTTAGATTCACCGGTATGGTCTTCAATTTTGCGGCTCAACTCAAGCGCAACCCTAAAATGTTGCATTGCTTTATCATATTCTGCTGTTTTGAAATGTATCATTCCACATTCAAGATTAGCATCAACAATGCTGGTCTTTAAATCTGAAAGTGCTGCATACTCTAATCCAGCCTCATAATTTCTGAGAGCCTCGGTGTAATTGGCCCACTCTTCATAAATAGAGCCAATATATGAATATGATGCGAAAGTGTAATAATACTCAGTTGATTTTAATCTAATTTCCAAAGCTGCCTGGTGTTGTTTTAATGCTTCGGAAAGATTTCCTGCCTTCATATTTGCAACGCCCATATCATTATGTATTATGGCTATACCCAGTGTATCTTTCATTGCCTCATAAATTAGGAGGGCATCATTTTGACTTTTCAGGGCATCATCATATTTTTCAACAAAAAGATAGACAAATCCCATGGCCAGTAAGGTTTCAACCATTGTGCTGCTGTCGTTGATTTGGCTGCTGATTTTAAGGGATTCAACCAAATTTTCAAGAGCATCGCCATACTTACCTAAATATCTTTGTAATATGGCTAAATTCGTCAACTCTGGAGCGAGTTTATTTTTGTTTCCTGTTTCCCTGTATAATTCAATACTTAATAGATGATTTTTAAATGCCTCTTCATTCTTAAAATTAAAATCATAAACTGCTGCAATGGCTGAATAAATGTCGGCTTGTCCCTCTTTATTTCCAGTCTCCTTCATTAGTAATAAAGCTGCTCTCAACGTATCCAACGCCACATTAGAGTTGCTTTTTAGCGTACCCATAGCAATGTTGGCCAAAGATTTCGCTTTAAGTATTTTGCTTTGTTTCAAAAACTCAGCGTTATTTATTGCCTGCTTTGATGATAAAAGATTTTCTGATAAGCTTAATGCTTTTAATGAATAATGCAGGCAACTATCAAACTCACTTTGTTTATAAAATTCAAAAGCAAGGGCATTCAACAACCCGATGCGAGTAGTGTCATCAATACTTTTTTGCATCATACTACTTTTAGCATGCACATTCGATGCAAAGATGCCGATGCTTAAGAGTACTAATATTATGTTCAGCCTGAGTTTCATATCTAATTAAATGGGTAAGTGAATAATAAATGCTGCGCCTTCCCCGACTCTGGTTTCCACCTTCAGCTCCCCGCCATGCGCTTTTATAATATCATAGCTTAATGATAAACCTAAGCCTGTTCCTTGCCCTGTTGGTTTAGTGGTAAAGAAGGGTTGGAAAATTTTTTCCTTAATACTTTCCGGAATTCCATTACCGTTATCTTTTACTTTTATGATAAGCTCATCATTTCCATTCAAAGTTGAAACTGTAATAAGTGGTTTGAAATCTTTGTCATCCGCACTTCGGCTCCGCTCAGTGCTAGTTCGACTTTGCTCAGTGCCAATTCGACTTCGCTCAGTGCAAGCATGAAATGCATTATTAATCAGGTTTAAAAGCACTCGTCCAATATCTTGCTGCACAATATTGATTTTAGGAAGTGATTTATCAAGGTCAGTCTTAAAATCTGCATTGAAATTTTTGTCTTTAGCTCTCAATCCATGATATGCCAAACGTAAATATTCGTCAGCAAGTGTATTGATATCAGTTAGTTCTCTCTTACCATCACTTGCTCTTGAATGTTCGAGCATCCCTTTAACAATATTGCTGGCTCGTTTGCCGTGATGGTTTATTTTTTGCTCATTTTCTTTGATATCATTCAATATCATATCTTCATTTTCGGCGTCGCGAATCTCTTTTTTAAGTTCTATTACCAGTTCGGATATTAATTCTGAGTTCACTTCCGAAAAATTATTCACGAAGTTTAATGGGTTTTGAATTTCGTGAGCTATTCCAGCGGTGAGTTCACCAAGACTGGCCATTTTTTCGGCCTGGATGAGTTGTGATTGGGTAGCTTTCAATTCTGTCAGTGCTTCTTCGGCTCTTCGTTTTTCTGTTTTCAATAATTGTAAATCAAAGCGGGCTTTTGTTAAATCTTTAAAGCGAGAATATGCCAATGAAAACACTGATGCAGCCCGTCGAAGCAATTCCCAACTTTCAGCAGAAATGTTGCCAGGTGTTGCAGCACCTACCGCTCCATTGGAGAATTTGCATAAATGATAGGTTCGCTCAGGAATAATATCGCCATAATATCCTTCAAAATTTGTTGACTGTTTTGAGCAATAGTCTATCCATTCTTTTCTGTTTTCGCCTTTCATGGCTATGGAAATTTCATTTTTGTCCGACAGATGGAAATCAAACATTTGTCGACCCACCCAGGTTTCATGGTAGGCCAATTTAAAATGATCGGATAGTAATTGTTTTTCAGGAATACGGATATCTTTAAGAGCAAACCAACATTCTGCATCAGCTTGATTTGCTTTATTGATATAAATTGAACTGGTTTCCAATTCTTCCACGCCTAATAATCCCATCTCATAGCGCAATACTTCCGCAACTTCAATCAACTCTTCGGGTTGATGCATGGCCAGGGCTCTTGCACGTACCCTTTCCAGTGCCACTTCAATATTTGCTTTGTACGTTTGTATCTCTGCTCTTTGCAAGTCGAGAAAACGGATATAAGCTTGTTCAAAGACTTTTGCAAAGCGTTTTAGAATTTGCTCGTCATGATAAGGATCAATGGTTATAATCAGTAAACAACCATGCGAGAAATAAGCTGCATTCCACTGTTGCCAGTCAGGAAATGCCAATCCGGCATCCAATATGCCCTGAAAGAATGGTTTTACATCGGGTAACGAAAGCATGTAATCGTAGTGTGCCTTTAGTTCAATCTTCTCTTTCGATTCAGAATAAAAATCGATTTTATTTTTCCATCCCTCATATATTTTTTTGTGTATGGGATCTTTTTTATGTGGAATCATTACAGGTGGCATAATTCCTTTTTCATTGGCAAACCAAAACTCATCTTCATCACCTTCATCATTGAATAGTCCAAAACCTGTTCCCCAAAGATTTCCACCTAAGTTTTTAAGTTGTTGAAATAAAACATACGCCACATCATTCAATTCATTACTTTGATGCATAGCCAGAGAGCGACCTCTAACTCTTTCCAGAGCTACTTCAATTTGAGATTCGCGCGTCTGTGCCTCAGCCTTTTGAAGATCAAGGAAACGTGTGTAGGCTCTTTCAAATTCGATTGTAAAACGAAGAAGAATCTGCTTTTCATTATTTGTAAGCTCCCTCCGAATATTAATACCAAAGCATCCATATTTCATATATGCTTCAGCATAATACAAGCCATCAGGAAATAATTCTGTTTTTAATTTTTTCGCTCCACGCAATAATTCTTTCCAAGTAGTAAAGAATTTTTCAACTTCCTCAGCTTGTATTTTACTTACATGAACAAGTTCATCGCTTTCCCATGCTGAAAAGCATGCTGCAGTATATGCTTCGGTCTTATCTAGTGGATATGTTACTGCTTTGCTTTTAAACAGTAAGCTTCCTTTTTTTTCTTCTGCCCAGGTAGCCCAAAACTGATGTTCATCTTTTGTTTCATCAGGCAACCACACATAAGAAAATTCCGATGGGATACCAAGTAGAAGTAATTGCTCATGAAAGACATTGGAAATGCTCTTAATTTCATTTGAGTGTTGCATGAACATACTTTGAGTACGAGTTCTTTCAAGTGCTGCTTCAATCTGCGCTTCTCTAGCCTGTGCTTCAGCCTCCTTTATGTCTTCAAATCTTTTATAAGCGAGATCAAAAGCACCAGCGAAGCGAGTCAATGTATCAACACCATCAGTCGGTGGATTGGGGACATTGCCTGGTAAACTATAGCCAATTTCTCCATGGGTAGTTCTTGCCATAATAAAAGTAAGTCCTCCAATATGGCGTACGTCATCAAGGGTGGGCGCATTTGGATCTACTAGCTCAAAATCGCCCAGATTGATCATTTTATCAACATAATTTACTGCGGTCTCAATATCCATAGGAAAGATTAAAGAAGGTTTTTTTCCTTTTTCCCATTGGTCTACGAGCTTAATATCACCATGTATGTGCCTTGGCAATGTCATCACCATTCCAATACGTGTGCCATCCCCTGATGTCATGGCCTTTTGGTACATTTCGGGCAGCCATCGCATATGCCAGAAATAGTGTGCTTCATGGCCTAAAGCGATGAACTCAGTCCTCATTGTAACTACGATGTCGAGTAAGTCTGATGATTCATTCATCGCCATGGCTTGTGCTCGGATTCGCTCAAGTGCTAATTCAATTTGAGCTTCCATCGCCTGTGCCTCTGCCTCTGCTTTTTGCAGATCGAGGAAACGTGTATAAGTTTGTTCAAATACTTTGGCAAAACGTTTAAATATTTCATGAGCTTTAGGCACTGGTTCAAAAGTGATAAACAACAAATAGCCATATTTGAAATAAGCTACATGATCAATCTGAGAAGTTGGAAAAGGAATGCCGGATTCTTTTACTTTAATCAGTGCCTCACCAACAACCGGTAAGGTGCATAAAAACTCGTAATGATCCTGACAAACTTTGCCCTCAATTTTTTCTATATGTAATGTTTCGCCTCTTTGACCAGCCTTATAATAACGAAGAAATATACCTTTTCTAGGCGTTTTATACATCGGGAGAGAACCTTCGTCGTTGCTAAACCATTCGGTAGATGAATTTTGATTTTCATCAAAAATATTAAAAGCACAACCCCACGTATTTATCCCCAAGGCCTTTACTTGTTGCACCAATAGAAAAGATGCATCGGCTAGTTCATTACTGTGTTGCATAGCCATGGTTCTTGCCCTCACGCGTTCCAATGCTAATTCTATTTGTCCTTCTCTTGCTTGCGCTTCGGCCTTTTGCAGATCGAGGAAGCGGGTGTATGTTTGCTCAAAAACCTTGGCAAAGCGTTTGAAAAGATCATAAGCGTCTATAACTGGTTCAGACGTAATGAACATAAGGTAGCCATGAGAAAAAAAGGCACAATGCATAATCTGAAATGAAGGGGCCGAAAGACCTTGCTTTTCCAATTGATTTAATATCTTCTTAAAAACAGGAATTGAGGCCATGTATTTATAGTGATTTTCCAATTCTTTACCACTTTGTTCTTCAACAAATAATGACTCTCCCCTTTGTGCAGCTTCATATATTCGAAGAAAAATATCTTCTTTACTAGACGTTTTGAAAGGTGGCTGAATACGATCTAATCCTGACATCCATGCGGTGGCGGCATTTCGGTCATCGTCCCAGATATTAAAACCACAACCAACGATCTGTAAACCCAAAGCCTCAACCTGTTGGAACAGCATTACAGCCGCATCTTGTAATTCATCACTTTTATGCATGGCCATTGTTTTGGATCGAACACGTTCCAGTGATACTTCTATCTGCGCTTCTTTGGCCTGTGCTTCGGCCTGCTTTAGGTCGAGAAAGCGGCGATAGGTCATTGCAAAAACTTTTGTGAAACGGAGCATAATTTCAATCTGCTCATTAACCAGTTTTCGTCCGCCAACAATAAGCAAATAGCCCTGTTTGAAATTAAAATTGTTTAAAATCAATCTTTCGGGTGTAACTGCAATTAATTCTGCAGCTGATATGGGGAAGTTTGTACTGCGTTCAGCAACAAATGTCTGATGATTTATAGTTTCCTTTGGGTCGAGCTCTGTAGACAGATAGGGTTTCAGGACTTTCCAACTTGCATTTATAGAACGCATGACTTTGGTTTTGTTATTTGGTATACCAACAGGAACTGGCATAATAGCCTGATTAGCAGGATTTGCCGTGTAGTTCCAATCAATCTTATTTTCCTCATCTACCAAAACATAACCACTTGTTACACTTTCAATACCCAATTTAGTTAGCTCTTGATACAATAGTGTACCTGCATCCAATAATTCATCACTATTGTGCATTGCCATTGCCCTACTTCTTACACGCTCAAGTGAAGCTTCTATTTTTGCTTCTCTTGCCTGAGCTTCGGCTTGCTGAATATCAATAAACCTGCTGTAAGCCAATTTGAATACATTATGAAAACGTTTAAAGATTTCAAGTCCCGCTTCAGGTAATGGTTTGTAAGTAGTTAATCCTAATCCGCCAAGACCAATAGAATAAAAATTATAGTGAGCCTTTGTTGCCTTATCTAATAATGGATCAGGAAATTGCTTATCAAGTTTTCGGTATTCCCTAAATGAAATTAGTTCCTCACCTTCGAGGCAACCTGTAAAATATGCATCAGCAGATCTTTTCAATTCATTAACCATTTCGTTTACCAACGGGTTTTTGTTGTATTCGGTTTCTTCAACAACGCTTTTTGAATAGGCTGTAAAATATTGATAATTGAGATATGTGCCTTTTTGTTCATTGATAATGGCTGTCTGAACATTTCTTATGTCCTTAACATTCAGCACTTGCAGTTGTTCCGAAATAATGCGGCATACATCCAGCATGTCATCTGGTTTTCGCATGCTCATTGCGACTGTTCTAACTCTTTCAAGTGAAGCCTCAATTTCTAGTTCCTGGCTTTTATTCTCAAGCTCAGTTGTACGTCTTTTTATAGCTTCTCGAAGTTGCAGGTTTTCAGCAGCGATTTGTTCTGTACCAATTGTTTCTCCTTCCTGTGCCTTTGTATCGGGTGTTGAGAAATGTTGATATACAAAACGCCAACCAATCTTTTGTTTTCTAAGGGAGGATGTGAATCGAAATTTGCCATAATATTCCCAGTTGTTGGCATTAAGGAAATAAGCATCGAACAAGTCGGTAATAAAAATGAGTTCATTAAATTTCTCAAAGGTCTTTCTACTGTTTCTAATTTCAACCTGTCCAGCTAACTGATCAGCTGTATTTTCAAAAAATTTAGTGGTATCCTTTCTGTTTAAGAAATCTTCATTATCCGTTGATCCAATGAATCGATATTCATCATCTAAAAATGAATCATAAGTTTTTACATCACCATTAAGGTAACTGTAAAGCCATGTATCATAAACTTTAAGAACGTCCTCTTTTTCTTTTTTTAATAGCTTCATGCATTTACTTATTAGGAATTACAATTGTAAAATTTGACCCATCATGTTCAACCGATTCGACATTTAGCACACCGCCATATGCTTTTATGATATCATAGCTTAATAAGAAACCCAATCCTGTTCCTTGCACTATAGGCTTGGTGGTGAAAAAGGGGTGGAAGATCTTTTTCTTTATGCTTTCAAATAAATTTAAAATGTATTTGAAAAATAAACTAAGTTCAGTTATACCTATATAGCAATACTCCTTCTGAGTTTTCATGGTATTCGATAATGGATAAATAGTTCCGATTTTTAATTCTGCTGTAGCTAATAAACACCGCAAATCATATATTTTATATTCACAAATATTTATTAATTAACTCATTTATTGTTATTTGCGGGACAATGTACAACATTATTTTAATTTAGACTAATTCTAAATTAGAAATTATCAATTTAAATACATTTTTAACAAATTGTTATAAGAAAATTAGTCTTAAAATAATTGAATTTGATTAAAGTACTGATAATAACAACATAATTGTTCCTTACCTTAAAGTAACATAAGCAACACGATGTGGGTTTAGCAATTAGACTACTAATGTTCCTGTTTAAAGTAAAATATCCTGGTTGGAAAAGTTTATTGAACTATTTCCTGAACATATGATTTGCAACATTTTCTGACTCTCTGACAACAGATCTGGCCCAATCGAGTTTTACATCCAAAAATTCAGATTCAGTGAGCTTCCAATTAATATTTACAGTCCGTATTTTATTTGTTAAATCCTGTAAACATAATGCAGCTGAGACACTTATGTTATAACTTTCAGTAAATCCATACATTGGAATTTTAACAAACATATCAGCATGTTCCTGTACAATTTCCGATAAGCCATTCAATTCATTGCCTAAAAATAATGCCGTTTTCTGATTAATATTCATTTCCGGCAAAAGCACATCATTAGTATGTGGCATAGTTGCAACTATCCTATAACCCTCGGATTTGAGTTTTTGAATAGCTGCTAAAGTATTGTTCTCTTCTTCATTATATCGATGTAATGTTAACCACTTTGTAGCACCTAATGCAACTTCGGGATTAATCATATATTCATTTCTGTTTTCTATAATATGTACGTCCTGAATACCAAAGCAGTCAGCAGTTCGAAGCACAGCACTGGCATTTTGCGCTTGGTAAATATCTTCCAAAACTAGCGTTAAATAACGTGTGCGATTTTGTATTATCTTATCGAATAATTGATTTTTATGATCTGAAATAAAGCCTAAAAGCTTTTCAAGAAGTTGTGTTTTCTGGTCTTTTGTCAAATTCATATTTACTTCATCATTTGATTAAAATTATACATATTAACAATTCGTTTAACCAAAATCTCTTTTATCCATTCCAGCTACGCAAATGTATGAAAAATAGAAGATTGAGCTCAAAAAAAAAGCGTAATCAATTAAGAATACGCTTTTTTATAATATTTAAATTTTCTTTATTCAGTAATTATCTCCAACAATTCAACATCGAATTTCAAAGGAGAAAATGGTTTAATAATTTCACCAGCCTGGCGCTCGCCATAAGCAATGCTTGAAGGCAATATTAAAGTTGCTTTTCCACCAACTTTTAACATTGCAATTCCTTCGTCCCAACCTTTAATTACCTGACCTTGACCAAGTACAAATTCAAAAGGCTGATCTCTATCAACTGAGGAATCGAATTTTGTTCCATCTAATAAAGTACCGGTATAATGTACTTTAACTTTATTGCCAGCTAAAGCTTGTTCACCTTCTCCTTCAAGAGTGGAAATAAAATATAATCCACTTTCAGTTGGCTCTACGGTAATTTCGTTATCAGCAATATATTTGGCTAATATTGACGACTCCTGTAATTTTAAAGTAAGTTTTTGTGCTTCTTCGTTTTTACGTTTTGCTTCAACAACTGCTTCATTCTCAGCTTTTGTTCTAACGTCATTTAAACTAACAAAATAATGAAGTGGTGTATGTGGTTCTATCATACCAGGACGTCCACCTTCACCGAATGCTAAAGAAGAAGGAATAATAAGTTCTACTTCATCTCCTTGGCGCATCATTCCCAAAGCTTGCATTAAACCTTTGGTATCGAATTGTTTACCATATTCAAAAGTTCCGGGAAAATTTGCTTCAATCGACGAATAAATAGTTTTACCATTTAAAAGCCTAATATCAAAATCGAAAGTGAGAAACAATCCTTCTTTTACTTTACGACCACTGCCACTTTTAATTTTATTAAAATATAATCCGCTTTCTAAAGCTTCAAAAGTCCAATTATTTTCTGCTTTGAATTTAGCAATCTCGATCTGCTCAGCATAACGACGTGCATTAACAAAGGCAGCTTTTTCCGCATCAATTTCTTCTTTTGTTTGAATGTTCTTTATTTTAATAGAGAAATGTACTTCGTTTTTTTCAAGAAAAAGTTCAGGCACTTCAGGTGCGCGAGTTGTTTTCAAGAAAAAAGAATCGGCCCGGATAATAAAATTAGCGCTATCCCCATTATTAAATAAGGAAAGTGCGTCCCAAACATCTCCATCAAAGTCTTTCTCACGGAAAGGCATTTTTACAATCTTATCAGGCAATAATTGGCTATTAAATAAGATAGAATCTTTTGTTCCATAATTCATATCCATAACCAAAAACTTACCACTATCGGCTTTCATATCTTTTACAGAATCTACTTGACTGATTACTTGATAATAAATACCACTTTTTGTTTTTTCAAATCCGGGATGTGGGTTGTTACAACTCACAAAAAAAGTTACAAGAATGAGTAATAATCCACTTGTTTTTAAAATATTCCAGTTCATTTGTTTTTTAATTTTTATTTTACATTAATTAATTCTACTTCAAAGACTAAAGGTGTATATGGTGGAATTTGACCACGACCAGTTCCATACCCTAAATCAGATGGAATAAGCAGTAAAGCCTTCCCTCCTTTTTTCATTTTTGCAATTCCTTCGTCCCATCCAGCAATAACCTGTCCCAATCCTAAATCAAACTCAATAGGTTTACCACGATCGTATGAAGAGTCGAAGATTGTACCATCAAGAAATTTACCTGTATAATGAACACTTACATGCTGACCTATATTTGCCTGTTGCCCTTTTCCACTACGAATAGGGATAAAATAAAGTCCGCTGATTTCAGCATTCACTGATATATTATTTTCCAGTATATAAGCATTTATTGCTTCTTCTTCTATTTTCAAACCTTCTCTAAGTGTTTTTTCTTTTTCTAATTCCAGTTCCTCCAGCGATTGAACATTGCGCATCCTTATATTGAAAATAATTCGACTATCATCATCAATAAAATCAGGTAATATCGTCAACATTGCATTCTTTAATAAGAAGGAATCTGCTCTGATAACGAAAGTTGCACTGTCTCCTTTACTCATCATTGCGAGAGCTTGATTAATATCACCAGCAAATACTGGATTTATTAATTCCAAGGGAATCGTTGCTCCATTTCCGTCAAAAAGCAAGGAATCTTCATTCGTTTTATAACGCATTTCTACTGTAATAAAATCGCCAATTTCAGCTTTTCTGCTCTTAGTTTTCTCATGAAATTTATAAAGCAAGCCTGATTCATCTTCTTTAAATCCAGGGTAATCACTAAAATAACTACAAGAAGATAAAATAGAACTTCCTAAAGCTACAATTAAAATTAAGAGCTGCCATTTTTTCCAATAAATTATTTTCATCTTATTCTAATTCAATTAGTTATATTTCAATTTATCCTTTCGGATATTCAATGGATTAAATCTTAGCAACCTGCAAAACTTTGCAAGTTGCGAAGGTAAAATAAATCAGGCTTTATTGTCTGATTTATTTAAAATATTCCTCTAATATATTCTTATATTCAATATCAATTTCCTATGCCTAAAGCTGAACAGCATTTAATTCTGCGATATATAGGGGAATAATATTGTTTAATTTTTTGATAGTCTCTTCCATAGAAATAAAACTGTTTCCACCAGCTGCATTTCTATGACCACCACCCTCAAAGTACTTATTGGCAATACTATTCACAGCAAAATCACCTTTCGAACGAAATGAAAGTCGGATCTTATCATCTTTTTCTGTGAGTAAAACAGCAGCAACAATATTTTCCATTGCCAAGGCATAATTTACAAGACCTTCAGTATCACCAGTTTGATAAATAAAACGATTTAGTTCTTCTTTTGACAGTGATATATAAGCAAAACGCAATGAGTGATTTACCACTAATTTCTCACTTATGGCGTAGCCAGTCAAACGCAATCGACTTTCAGTAAAAGTACTGTATATCCTTTGATTAATTACCTGTAAATCAATGCCGGTATTATATAAAAATGCTGCAATTTTATAAGGCTGATCGCTGTTGATTGAATAGCTGAAGGAGCCTGTATCAGTAAGAAGGCCAACATATAAGTTTTCCGCAACTTCCTTATTAATTTTATCCAAATGCCCCAAATCATTGATAAAGCGAAAAACCAATTCGGCGGTTGAGCTTGCAGAAGTATCTGAAATTTTTTCGTCAAAGAGATTATCAGGATTAGGATGATGATCAATCATTACTTTTTTAGCAGATGCATTTGATAATAAGTCTTCCATTCCTTGGCCTGCACGATGAAAAGCATTGTAATCAATGGCAAAAATAAGATCGGCATTTTTAATTTCACTTTCAACCTTTTGATTATCTGCATCATAAATAATTACCTGATTATAATATGGTAACCATTGCAAAAATCCCGGAGCTTCATTTGGACTTATAACCGTTACTTGATGTCCGAATTGAATCAAATAATGATACAAAGCCAAACAGGAACCAATTGTATCACCGTCGGGATTGGCATGTGCTGTTAAAACGATTTTTTGAGCATTTTTAAGCAGTTGAGAGATATTTTGATATTTGTTGTATTTCAAGTCTTTAAGCAATATTTAGATTTATGAAAATGAAAAACAAAAGTAAACTTTTTGAAACAATTTTTAAGCTCCACTGAATGATAATGCTTACTTTTACAGCATTAATTAACAAAATTTAAGACATGGACAATAACATTACCCTAACAATGATTAAACCAACCGCATTTAAAAATAATTGCACTGGGAAAATATTATATAAAATTACTGAAGCTGGTTTTCGCGTTACAGCTATGAAAATCACCAAATTATCAAAAGAACAGGCAATGAAGTTTTATGAAATTCACGCCGAACGGCCTTTTTATAATGAATTAGTTGATTTTATGTCATCAGGACCAATAATTGCTGCTATTCTGGAAAAAGAAAATGTTGTTGAAGCTTATCGTGAGTTAATTGGAGCAACTAATCCTGCCGATGCTGCTGAAGGTACAATACGCAAAGAATGTGGAACGAATATTGGAGAAAATGCAGTTCATGGTTCAGATAGTGATGAAAATGCTGCAGTTGAAGCCTCATTCTTCTTTTCTCAGACTGAAAGATATTAAATAAACAGGCTGCTATTTTAAATAGTGTCTGTTGAAAAAAATTTATACTGTTGAATTCGACATAGTGAAGGCTTCACTCTAAGTGAAGCCCTCACTGGAAATATTCGACCTTGGCGAGGTCGCTTCGACCTGTCAGGTGGGGAGTTAAAAATGTTAATAATAATGTTAATAAATATCACCCCAAAAAATTCTAAACGAGCTGATAATATTGTAACTTGTCGGGAATAAAGCCTATATGTCATGGATTATAATGCGCAATATTGGAAGTCAAGATCTGTAAGAAGAAATGCAGAAAACAAGGAGCTAAA
>JAQIBR010000149.1 GCA_027858955.1 Bacteroidales bacterium | reverse complement strand
AAAAAACATCTCAGGATATTTTGCTCTACATTTATTTTAAGTATATTTTCAATCTTTCTATGAACTTCTTTTTGTATCCCCCGTTAAGGGGCTGCAAAGATAATAACTTTTCCTCTTCTACAAACTCTTTTTGAAAAAAGTTTGATAAAAATTACAAAATTATTCTCAAGGTACTTTTTAAACCAATATCAGAGATAAGATCCCTTCCAAAAGCGAGTGCAAAAATAGAAAGTATTCCCAATGAAAAAAGAGTTTTCTAATTATTTTTTCATTAAAAAAAAAGAAGTTACTCGAAATCGATCTTAACCACTTTAAAATAAGTTGCTTTAGATTATTTATCTAAATAAATCAGTGCCAAAAAAAATTATTAAATAGAAAATCAAAAGATTTAGGTATCATAAAAAGCAATAAACTATCTATCTGCTGAAAAGAGATGATCTACAAATTACTTATTCAAATTCTTCAAGTTTTGCTACAATCCGACTAAGCCCATCACTGGCATTAGCTTGTATAAACACATCCGTAATGCTATTTGTAAAACTAGAAAAACTTGAGTTAATTTCTATAATCTTACAACCATTCTGTTTGGCCAAGATAGGAATAGAAGCAGCTGGCATTATTTCTCCACTTGTACCTATAAGAATAAAAACTTTTGCTTGACTAGCCGCTTTCAAACTCGCTTGGTATGCATCATTAGGAATCCCTTCTCCAAAAAATATAAAATCCGGCTTAAGTATTGATCTACAATCAGACTCCAAACATAAAGGTGCTTGATTACCAATATTTATATCCGATACCTTATAAAACCTATTGCATTTAGTACATACAAAATAATTTAAACGTCCATGAAATTCATGTACAACATTACTTCCTGCCATCTGATGCAAATTGTCAATATTCTGGGTGATAACTTCTTTTAATAAACCTTTCTGTTCAAGCTCTGCCAATTTATAATGAGCTAAATTTGGTTTCGCTTTACCAAAAAAATCGTAAAACAAAGTTTTTATAGCAGGCCAAGCTTTTTGAGGTGTTTGCAGATAGGTTGATAAATCTAAAATATTTGGATCGTAAGTATTCCACAAACCACCTTCTCCCCTAAAAGGAGGTATTCCACTTTCAATTGATATTCCCGCACCTGTAAAGGCAGCTGTATAATATGATTCCCTTATTAAAAACAGCAGCATTCTCGATCGCTTTTTCGAGCATTTTTTATGATATTTTTATCAAAAATACCAAAAGATTCCCATTTGAAAAACTATCTTTGCGACTCAATTAAATGATCTTCAAAAGCATCGCAGAATGATTCTATTTTTCTATAAATCAACAGAAAACAAATACTTTGTAATTGAGACACTAGAACAACTGAACAGTCACCAAATAGCTAAATTGAATTGGCTTTTTTCAGATGCTGAACAAGTGGAGAAAAAGCAAATTAATGGTTCCTTTATTGGCCCACGCAAGGAAATGATTACGCCATGGAGTACAAATGCGGTTGAGATTAGCCAGAATATGGGAATTAATGGCATTTTACGCATCGAAGAGTTTGTTCAGGTTGAAACAGAAAATACTGAGTTTGATCCTATGCTTCAAAGACTGGTACGTAATCTTGATGATACAATCTTTGAAATAAATAAACAAGCCGAGAAAGTTGAATTTATTATGGATATTGCCTCCTACAACAAAGCTGAAGGTTTGGCATTGAGCAACGATGAAGTTGATTATTTGAATGATATTAGCAAAAAACTGAAGCGTAAATTAACCGATAGCGAAGTTTATGGCTTTGCTCAAGTAAATTCGGAACATTGTCGCCATAAAATTTTTAATGGCACTTTTATTATTAATGGTGTGGAAATGCAAGAAACACTCTTCGCACTGATTAAGAAAACTTCCAAAGTCCATCCAAACCGATTAGTTTCTGCGTATACAGACAATGTTGCTTTTGTTTTAGGACCAAGAGTTGAGCAGTTTGCTCCAGCCAGCCAAGATATAGCTGATTATTTTCAAACTAAAGATATTGATACAGTAATTTCTTTAAAAGCGGAAACACATAATTTCCCAACAACCGTTGAGCCTTTCAATGGTGCGGCTACCGGAACCGGAGGAGAAATTCGTGATAGAATGGCAGGTGGAAAAGGTAGCATCCCTCTCGCTGGAACGGCAGTTTACATGACTTCCTACCCTCGCCCCGATGTCGATAGAGCATGGGAAAAAGCTACTGAACCACGACCTTGGCTATATCAAACTCCAGAAGAAATATTGATTAAAGCATCTAATGGAGCAAGTGATTTCGGAAATAAATTAGGCCAACCCTTAATTTGCGGAAGTGTACTCACTTTTGAACATTTCGAGAATGAGAAAAAATTCGGTTTTGATAAAGTAATTATGCAAGCCGGCGGAATTGGATTTGGGAAAAGAGAAGATGCATTGAAAGATATTCCAGAAGTTGGAGATGCAATTGTTGTTCTTGGCGGCGATAATTATCGCATCGGAATGGGCGGTGGAGCTGTTTCATCGGTGGCTACCGGAGAATTTACTAATTCTATTGAGTTGAACGCAGTCCAACGTGCCAACCCCGAAATGCAAAAGCGAGCCTTTAATGCAATACGTGCTATGATAGAAAAGGATGAAAATCCAATTGTTTCTATTCACGATCACGGTGCCGGCGGACATTTGAATTGCCTTTCGGAGCTTGTTGAAGAAACCGGAGGTGTTATCGATGTTAAAAAATTACCTGTTGGCGATTCTACCCTTTCCGCCAAAGAAATTGTCGGAAATGAATCGCAGGAAAGAATGGGTTTGATTATAAAGCCTAAAGATTTAGAGTTTCTGCAAAAAGTAGCAAATCGCGAACGCAGCCCTTTATATGTTGTGGGTAAAACTACTGATGACAAGCGCTTTAAATTTGAGGATGAAGGTCGTGCCCCAATAGATATGGAATTGAAAGATTTCTTCGGGAAACCTCCAAAAACTGTTCTTGATGACAAGAAAATAAATGTAATTTATCAGTCGCTTCATTATTCAAATGATAAACTAAACGAATATCTTGAACAAGTCTTACAATTAGAAGCCGTAGCCTGTAAAGATTGGCTAACAAACAAAGTCGATCGCTCCGTAACCGGAAAAATTGCCAAACAACAATGCGCCGGTGCAATTCAACTTCCGCTAAATAATGTTGGTGTTGTTACGATTGATTATCTTGGAGAAAAAGGGATTGCAACTTCTATTGGTCATGCGCCTATTAGCGCACTTATCGATCCTACAAAAGGATCACAATTAAGTATTGCCGAAGCACTTACAAATATTGTTTGGGCGCCAATTCAAGATAAACTTTCAGGTATTTCACTCAGTGCAAACTGGATGTGGCCGGCCAAAAACGAAGGCGAAAATGCACGTTTGTTTGAGGCAGTAAAAGCTGTAAGTGATTTTGCTATTGAATTGGGCATTAATATACCAACGGGAAAAGATTCATTATCGATGACTCAAAAATATGATAATGATGTTGTTTATTCTCCCGGAACAGTAATTATTTCAGGTGTTGGAGAAGTAACTGATGTAAAGAAAGTTATAGAACCTGTATTGCAAAATAGAGCTGATTCGAAGTTATTTTATATTGATTTATCCTTTGAAAGTAAAAAATTAGGCGGCAGTAGTTTCTCTCAAATTTTGAATAAACTGGGAAATGAAAGTCCAAGAGTCAGAGATGCAAAAAAATTCAAAGCTGCATTCAACATGATTCAAGAATTGATTGAAGACAAATTGATTCTTGCTGGTCACGATATATCGGCCGGCGGCTTAATTACAACATTATTGGAAATGAATTTTGCGAATATCGAAGGAGGATTGTCTGTATGTCTTGATAATTTAAATGAAACCGATATTATTAAACTTTTATTTGCAGAAAATCCTGGCATCCTTTTCCAAACAACTCATATTAAAGAAATTGAAAAAAGGCTTCAAAATCTTGAAATCGAATATTCAATCATTGGCGAACCAATAAGTGAAAGAACACTGAAACTTGTACATCAAAGTAAAGATTATTTATTCGATATCAATAGCTTACGTGATATTTGGTATAAATCATCTTACTTATTGGATAGAAAACAAAGCGGAGAAAACTTAGCTAAGGAACGATTTGATAATTATAAAAATCAAGCGTTAAGCTTTTCATTCAATTCAACTTTTGAAGGAAAACTCAGTCAATATGGCTTGGATCTAAAGCGCAAAGCTTCAACTGGAATTAAAGCTGCTATCATCCGCGAAAAAGGTGTTAATGGCGATCGAGAAATGGCTTATTCGCTTTACCGTGCAGGTTTCGATGTGAAAGATATCCATATGACCGATTTAGTTGCTGGACGTGAAAATCTGGAAGATGTAAATATGATTGTTTATGTCGGTGGTTTTTCAAATTCCGATGTATTGGGTTCAGCTAAAGGTTGGGCCGGAGCCTTTCTTTATAATGAGAAAGCGAAGAAAGCTTTAGATAATTTCTATGCACGAAAAGACACTTTAAGCCTTGGAATTTGCAATGGTTGTCAGTTGATGGTTGAACTAGGTTTAGTTTATCCCGAACATAAGGAACAAGCTAAAATGTTGCATAATGCAAGTGGCAAATTCGAATCAGGATTTATCAATATAGATATAGTTGAGAATAATTCGGTGATGTTAAAGACTTTAGCCGGAAATAGTTTAGGAATTTGGGTAGCACACGGTGAAGGAAAATTCAGTTTTCCATATGATGAAAACAAGTACAATATTCCTTCGAAATATAGTTTTGAGAATTATCCTGCTAATCCAAATGGATCTAACTTTAATGCAGCAGCTATTTGTTCAGAAGATGGAAGACATTTAGCTATGATGCCGCATATGGAGAGAGCTATTTTTCCTTGGCAATGGGCTCATTATCCTGTTGATAGAAAAGCTGATGAAATTACCCCTTGGTTGGAAGCTTTTGTTAATGCAAGAAAATGGGTGGAAGAGAAAAATGAAATAAGTTAATATATCTATTTGACCTTTTTCCTTTGCGAAACTTTGAGATATTCTTTGTGCGCCTTTGTGGTATAGCTATTACACAAAGTTATACAGAGAATAACAGAGCTACACAAAGTGACCTAAATAAGAATCTTCGATTGATTATTTTAAATATACTGAGCAGTATAGGATTTTTGATTTTCCAAAAGTTGATCAGGCGTTCCTTCAAAAACAATTTCGCCTCCTTTATCGCCGCCTTCGGGACCAAGATCAATAACCCAATCTGCACTTTTAATCACTTCCATATTGTGTTCAATCACAACTATTGAATGCCCATTATCAAGCAGGGCATAGAAAGCTTTTAGAAGCTTGTCGATATCATAAAAATGCAATCCGGTTGTTGGCTCATCAAAAATAAAAAGGATAGGATTTGCCTGTTCTCCTTTTGAAAGAAAAGATGCGAGTTTTATTCGTTGCGCTTCACCACCGCTCAATGTACTTGATGGCTGTCCAACTTTCAAATAGCCTAACCCAACATCTTGCAGCGGCTTTAATTTACTTCCAATTTTACGTAATGTGGAACTTTCATTCTCATATTGAACAAAAAAAGCAAGTGCTTGATTTATTGTCATATCCAAAATATCGTGTACATTTTTATCATGATATTTTATGTCTAGAACCTCATCCTTAAAACGTTTGCCTTCACATTCATCACATTTCAGATGAATATCAGCCATAAATTGCATTTCGATCTTTACCTGACCATCACCTTCACAAGTTTCGCATCGACCGCCCGGAATATTAAAACTGAAAAACCCGGGTTTATAACCTCGAACTTTAGCTAATTTTTGAGATGAAAATAAAGAGCGTGTATCATCCCAAGCTTTAACATATGTTGCTGGATTTGAGCGTGAAGAACGTCCAATAGGATTTTGGTCGATCAATTCAACATCTGTTATTTGTCTCAAATCACCACCAATAGAATCAAATTTACCGGTAATATTAGCATATCCGCCATAATGTTTTTTTAAGGCAGGATATAAAATGCTTTTTATTAAGGATGTTTTGCCCGACCCGCTAACGCCAGTAACCAATGATAAAACATTCAATGGAATTTTAAGGTCGATGTTCTTCAAATTGTTTTCACGTGCACCTTTTAATTCTATATAATTCCGCCATAGTCTTCTATAATCCAGGCGGCTGACATTTAATTTTCTCGTAATATATTGAGCAGTTAAGCTTACATTATCCTTCTTCAACTCTCCTAAAGTACCTGCAAATACCAACTCTCCACCTTGATATCCTGCTTTTGGACCGATATCTATAATATAATCTGCAGCTCTAATAATTTCTTCATCATGCTCAACCACAATAACAGTATTTCCGATATCTCGTAAATTCTTCAATACTTTAATCAAGCGCTGTGTATCTCTAGAATGCAGCCCAATACTTGGTTCATCTAGAATATAAATAGAACCCACCAAACTGCTGCCTAAAGAAGTAGCCAAATTAATCCGTTGTGATTCGCCGCCCGATAATGAATTCGACAAACGATTCAAACTTAGATAGGGCAATCCTACATCGAGCAAAAACTGTATTCTACGGTTAATTTCTTCTAAAATGCGTTTACTAATCGTTTTTTCGTATTTATCTAATAATAAACTTTGCATAAAAACTTGGAGTATTTCCAAAGGCATTTTTACCAAATCAGAAATACTTTTCCCACTGACTTTTACATAATTTGCATCTTTTCGCAATCGGGTTCCCTCACAATCAGGACAAATTGTTTTGCCACGATATCGCGATAACATAACACGATATTGTATTTTATAAGACTGCTCTTCAACTTGCTTAAAGAAAGCATTCAGTCCTTCGAAATGCTTATTACCGCTCCAAAGTAAATTGTATTGATCTGAACTTAGTTCCGAAATTGGTTTATGAATAGGAAAATTAAATTTTTCGGCACTGAATACAAGCTGTTTACGCCACTCTCCCATTTTTTCGCCCTTCCACGGAGCAATAGCTTCTTCGTAAACGGAAAGTGACTTATTGGGAATAACCAAATCAGGATCGATGCCAATTACCGTTCCAAAACCATCACATTTTTTACAGGCTCCATAAGGATTATTAAAAGTGAAAAGATTTACACTCGGTTCTTCAAAGCTGATGCCGTCTTTTTCAAATAGATTAGAAAAAGAGTAAGAAATAGTTGTTTCATCTTCTTTATAAATCAAAAGCGAACAACTGCCACGCCCTTCGTAAAAAGCAGTTTGAACCGAATCAGAAACTCGGCTCAAAAAATCTTCTGATTTTTCAACACTTAATCTGTCGACAACCAAATCGAATTGAATATTCTTTTTAAATTCCGTTACTTTACTCAATGCTTCATTAATCCGGAGTATATCACCATTAAATTTAACACGATTAAAGCCCTGTTGTGCAAGTACTTGCAAATGTTCTTCAATCGTTCTATCGGTCTTTAATACAATCGGCGCCAAGACTAAAAAGCGCGTATTTTCATTCAAACCTGCAACCAAATTGAGTGCATCTTTTACAGTTTGCCGTTTAACCAATTTATTGGAAACTGGAGAATAAGTCTTACCTATCCTTGCAAACAGCAATTTCAAGTATTCGTAGATCTCTGTATTTGTTCCAACTGTAGAACGTGGATTTCGACTAATGACTTTTTGCTCAATCGCGATAGCAGGAGAAATTCCTTTGATATATTCCACATCAGGTTTATCCATTCTACCCAAAAACTGACGAGCATATGAACTTAAGCTTTCCACATATCGTCTTTGCCCTTCGGCAAACAAAGTGTCGAAAGCTAAAGATGATTTACCCGAACCTGATAAACCCGTGATAACCACAAACTTATTGCGCGGAATTGCAATATCAATATGTTTTAAATTATGTATATGAGCATCTTTAATTAAGATGAATTTTTTGGGGTTTAAGTGCTGAAGCGAATCGTTTGCCATGAAATTATATTGAACCTTAAAATTAAGCAGCGCAAAAATAGGGATAAAATTTGCTTTTGAATTATTTTTTTCCTTAATTTGCTAGTAATTATCAAGAAGTATTAAAATTACTACTCACTAAAAACAAACATTATCGATATAAACCTTTACTCTTTTTAATCTTATAGAAAAGGAGGAAATATGAAAGCATCCAATCCAAGCGATCAGGAGCTCATAAAAAGGTATTTATCAGGTAATGAATCTTCTCTCGAAATTATTATTAATCGACACAAGCATAAAGTATTTTCCTATATTTTAATGGTTGTTAAAAGTCCAGAAATTGCAGACGATTTATTTCAAGATACTTTTATCAAAGTTATAAATACTTTAAAATCGGGTACCTATAACGAAGAAGGAAAGTTTATTCATTGGGTAATGCGTATTGCCCACAATTTAGTTATTGATTATTTCCGTAAGAAAAAGCGAATTCCAATTAAAGAAAATACGGAAGAACGAGATACTTTTGAACTGATTAATATAAAAGCCGAATCGATAGAAGATATTATGATTACGGATCAGATTCATAAAGACTTAAAAGTACTTATTGGATATCTTCCAGAAGAACAAAAAGAAGTGCTATTAATGCGGCACTATATCGGTATGAGTTTTAAAGATATTGCCGAAGAAACCGATGTTTCAATCAATACAGCTCTTGGAAGAATGCGCTATGCTATACTGAATATCAGACGATTAGTTAAAGAAAATAATATCTCGCTATCGCATTCTTACTAATTATTTAAAGCAAGACAATATTGACAATTTGGATGCGTTAATAAAATAGTATTAACCTAAAAATTGCTTATGCCCAGGAATTCTACTCTCGAAAATTTTCATCTTAATAAGTCGCAAAATATAAGTTTGAAAAATCATGGAATTGTTAGTCCTGATCAACTAACTATTCAAAATTTATTGGCCTATTCAAAAGCATTAAGTGTGTTAAAAAGTCCTTATAAGATTGGCAAACAACAGACAAGCTTTCGTTTAATTCTAAATTAAAAAAAGGACATCTAAAAATTTAAACCGATTGGTTTTCCTTTGTGAACGGCACTAGCCCTCAACGAAGTTAAACTTTGTGATTTACTTAGTGATACTTTGCGGTTAAATATTTTACCACAAAGGCACTCAAAGGCCTGCACAAAGGCGCTCAAAGGGGTTTTAGATGTCCTTTTCTTTATTTTTTTTAGTATTTTAGGCTCCTAAGGTTACCACCATAACTGCTTTAATAGTATGCAAACGATTCTCGGCTTCATCGAAAACAATGGATGCTTCCGATTCGAATACTTCTTCGGTAACTTCCAAACCATCCATTCCATATTTTTGAAAAATTTCTTCTCCAACTTTAGTCTCTCTGTTATGGAAGGCTGGCAAGCAATGCATAAATTTCACTTTTGGATTACCCGTCAATTCCATCGTTTTAGAATTAACTTGATAAGGAGTTAATAATTCTATACGCTGTTTCCAGGCTTCTTCGGCCTCACCCATAGAAACCCATACATCGGTATATAAGAAATCGCATCCTTTCACTCCTGCAGCAACATCATCTGTAATTGTAATTGTTGCACCTGTTTCCTTGGCAATTTCTCTTGCTTGTGCAATTAATTCTTCTGTTGGCTGAACTTCTTTTGGAGCAACTGCTCTAAAATCCATTCCCATTTTAGCTGCACCAATCATTAAGGAATTACCCATATTGTTGCGGGCATCGCCTAAATATGCAAAAGAGACTTGCTGTAATGGTTTATCGGAATGTTCCATCATAGTCATAAAATCGGCAAGAATTTGAGTAGGATGAAATTCGTTGGTTAAACCATTCCAAACAGGAACTCCTGCATAAGTGCCTAATTCTTCAATAATATCTTGTCCAAATCCGCGATATTCTATTCCGTCATACATACGCCCTAAAACTCGAGCAGTATCTTTCATCGATTCTTTATTACCAATTTGGGAACCCGAAGGCCCTAAATAAGTAACATGTCCACCCTGATCATTTACTGCAACTTCAAAAGCGCAGCGTGTGCGGGTACTTGCCTTTTCGAATATTAAAGCTACATTTTTTCCTTTTAATAGCTGAGTTTCTGTTCCAGCATATTTTGCTTTTTTCAAATCTATTGCTAAATCGAGCATAAATTTGATTTCTTTCGGACTAAAATCCAAAAGCTTTAAAAAATTCCTGTTTCGTAAATTAAAAGCCATTTCCTAGAATTTAAATATCAATTAATCAATCTTTTATGTCCATCTAAAGGGACAATGCAAAACTATGCTTTTTCGCCTGAATACGAATGCCTAAATTGAATATTTTTTTCTTTCTTTTATTATTTTTTATTGGAGAAATTTTGTGAATTTAGATAGTTTCAAAATGAAAAATCAGCTTAAATATTTAATAAAACCTAAAAATAAAAAGTATTTTTACCCAATGATCATTTTAAACAGGCCGCAAACCGATCCGTATTTCAATTTGGCTGCAGAAGAATATTTGGTAAAAAATACCAAAAAACCCCTTTTTATGCTTTGGCAAAATACTCAGACTGTTGTGATAGGTAAACATCAAAATGCTTTAAAAGAAGTCAATCTCAATTATTTAAGAGAAAAAAATATTCCTGTAATTCGCCGAATTTCAGGAGGCGGAACTGTATTTCATGATTTGGGAAATTTAAATTACAGTTTTATCGATTTTGGTGCAAGAGAAAGCTTGGTAAATTTTAAAAAATACAGTCAACCCATACTTGAAGTACTTCAAAATATGGGAATTGATGCTCAATTAGTAGGAAAAAGTGATTTAAAAATTAATGAATTAAAATTCTCAGGCAATGCATCTCATGTACATAAGAATACCGTTTTGCATCATGGAACACTTTTGTTCACATCGCAATTAAATGATTTAGAATCAAGTATAAAAGGAAAAGTAGAAGATTATTCAGATAAGGCGGTTCAATCAAACCGAAGTACAGTAACAAATATTCAGTCACATCTTAAAACACCTATGTCTTTACAAGATTTCAAACAGCAGATTTTCGAGCATATCCTACTTACAAATCCAAATGCTGAAAAAAGAGATTTTACTAAAGAAGAAATCAACGAAATACAAAAACTTGCAGATACAAAATACAAAACATGGGAATGGAATTTTGGATATTCACCTCGTTATCAGTATAATGTAGATATTGCAGATGAAAAGAGTTCTCTTTCCTTTATGATAGATGTTAAAAATGGAAAAATAGAAGATGTTATTTTTGAATCTAAATCGGCTAGTGTTTTTTTAGAGTTACGCAGTATATTCGTCGGTTCTAATCACAAACCAGATTCCATAGCCGAAATTTATGATTCAAATGCCGAGTGGTTTAACACTTTAAAAATTAAAAAGTCAAATCTTATAAAAGCATTTTTCTGATAAAGAAAAATAAGTTTACAGCAATTTTAAAGAAAGGGAATCTTGCATGATTTTTAATTCCAAATTTTATCTAACAAATCAATTTATTTTTTCATTGTATACTACTGTTTTTCATAGTCTTACCAAACTACAACCATTTATCAACTAATTTTGTAGTTGATTTTCTTGAAATCGAATGATTTTTTTACTTTCTTTGCATAAATCAACTAATTCTTTAGTTACAATATGAAACAATTAACCCGAGCCGAAGAACAGATTATGCAGGTGTTGTGGAATCTCAAAAAAGCATACGTTAAAGATATTATTGAAAAATTACCGGAGCCTAAACCTGCATACAATACTGTATCAACAATAATAAGAATTCTTGAAAAGAAAGGAGTAATTGGTTATAAGCCCATTGGTAAAGCTCACGAATATTTTCCTTTGATCTCTAAAAAAATATATCGAAAAAACTATTTCAAAAATTTTCTAAGCAATTATTTTGGCAACAACTACTTAGCCCTTACATCATTCTTTGCAAAAGAACAAGATCTTAGTCTGAAAGAATTAGAAGACATCCAAAAAATGATAGAAGAACAAATCGAACAAAGAAAAGTAACTTAATAAGATAAAATTATGGATTTCTTATTTATCTATTTAATCAAATCATCGCTTAGTTTAATAGTTCTCTATTTGAGCTATGAATTCTTTTTCAGAAAAGAAGCCTATTTCCGCTTTAGCCGATACTTGCTTTTAATGACTGTTTTTGTTGTTATTCTTTTACCCTTACTCCCCTATAACGCGGCAAATATTATTTCAAACCTATCTTTCATTTTAAAAGAAATGCTTATCTATTCACGATTAGCACATTTTACTTTGGATGAAGTCGTTATTACCGCAAGTAGACAACCTGATTATATTATGAATACCATATCAATTGGATCAATAATCCTGGCGATATACTTTTTAGGTGTCATTATTAAAATAATCCAGTTTCTTATTCACTTAATTCAGATTCAAACTTTAATATCAAGATCCAAAACCTTGAATAAGGATGGCCTTAATTTTGTGTTTGTTGAAAAGAGTTCTCCAACTTATTCCTTTTTGAAATGGATTTTTATCGATCCCGAGCTATTTAATCGTACAACTGATTTTACTGCAATAGTATCTCATGAAAAAATACATGCTGCTGAGGGGCATACCTACGATCTTATCTTAGCCGAGGTATTAACTATAATCCAATGGTTCAATCCTTTTGCTTACCTGCTAAAGAAAACCATTAAGGAAAATCATGAATATATTACAGATCATAAAGCAATTTCGAAATACAAAAACACAGATAGATATCAGCTACTACTACTGCAACATTCAAGCATAATTAAGACAAATATTCTAACACATAATTTCAGTTATTCACTTTTAAAAAGGAGATTAAAAATGATGAAAAAATCAAAACACACATTAGGATTCGGTTTAAGGCTTCTCGTCTTATCCACTACTTTAGTACTAATATTTTTTGCTTGTTCCAGCCCTGATGGGAATATTTCCCAAGACGAAAATCAAAAAGCCACAGAAATTGAGGTTGACGACATTTTTTTGGTTGTTGAAGTAATGCCCGAATATATTGGTGGCACGGAAACCATGTATGAATTTATAGGAAACAATATTAAATATCCCGATGAAGCAAAAAAAGAAGGTACACAAGGACGTGTTTTTGTAACTTTTATAGTTGAAAAAGACGGCCAAATAAGCAATGTGGAAATATTAAGAGGTATTGGCGGAGGTTGCGACGAAGAAGCTATGCGTGTTATTAAGAATATGCCTAACTGGACTCCTGGACTTCAAAGAGGCGAGCCTGTGAGAGTACAGTATCGCTTGCCTATAAAATTTGCTCTGCAATAAATGCTCTAGTAACTAGGAATCTAATTTATACCAATTGTAGTTCAAAATGCCGCATAGCAAATTTTGAATTTACAATGGTTAATGCCGATAGATCAACAAAACCGCTAATTAAACGAAGTGAAAATATGCGGCATTTAGTTGACTAATCGGTATAACGCAAAAACCTCGGCTTAAAATAAGTCGAGGTTTTTTTTCATAAAAAAAGCCTGTCAATTGACAGGCTTTAAATTGTATAAAAGTTTAAGAGTAAAAATTAAATTACTTTAACGTTTACTGCATTCAATCCTTTTTTACCTTCTTGTAGTTCGAATTCTACTTCGTCGCCTTCGCGAATCTCGTCAATTAAGCCAGAGATGTGTACAAAATGTTCTTTGTTTGATTCGTCTTCTTTAATAAAACCAAAACCTTTGGTGTCGTTGAAGAATTTTACTGTTCCTTTGTTCATTGTTAAAAATTATAATATTAATAAAGCGCAAAGATACTCTTATAAATAACATTATATGGGTTTTTTTACTAAAATTATTGAAATACAATACAATTGTAAACTTTCAAATTTTATCTGACTGATAATGCGTTCATTACAATTTCTGTATTTTCATTAGAAATTAAATTTATATTGATAATAATTGACGGATATGTTCAAAATCAATATTATAAGTCAATTATTTAGGGTTTTTTTAATTGATATTGATTTTTCTTATTTAATTACTTTTCTATTTGAATCTTTAAATTGGAGCGATCCAATTCGATTTGTATCTTTGAATTGTAGCATAGCGAAAATCATGAACGCTTTTGAAATAAACAATACGTGAATAAATATTGAACAAAGCATTTTAGTAGGATAATTTGCCCGAGCTGGGTTGTGAATTGCTTTCGATTTGTATCTTTGAAATATTGAACACAGTCCTAGACGTGAAACGAGGGCAATGGGCCTGTTGTGAATTGCTTTCGATTTGTATCTTTGAAATATTGAACACAGTTCAGTTTGCATAAGGCAAAAATTTCTGAATAGTTGTGAATTGCTTTCGATTTGTATCTTTGAAATATTGAACACAGTTAAAAGTAGGTTAAAGTTTTACTTTTTGCTGTTGTGAATTGCTTTCGATTTGTATCTTTGAAATATTGAACACAGTCTTTGTTGCATATGGCTATCGCCGACCTTTGTTGTGAATTGCTTTCGATTTGTATCTTTGAAATATTGAACACAGTTGTTTCATTATTAATATATGACACAGGAAAGTTGTGAATTGCTTTCGATTTGTATCTTTGAAATATTGAACACAGTAGCGCGACCTTTATAAATCATGCTAACCAGTTGTGAATTGCTTTCGATTTGTATCTTTGAAATATTGAACACAGTAAATTATGATGCGTATACAAATACATTGGTGTTGAACAAAACCAAAAGTAGCTAAAATCCAAACGCAACCAAATACGTTTACCATGTTTATTCAC
>JAQIBR010000130.1 GCA_027858955.1 Bacteroidales bacterium | reverse complement strand
GCAAAAGTAGTTTCATTTTTTTTATAAACCAAATAGTGGTTTTGTGCTAAAGCAGCAATTTGTGGAAGATGTGTAATAGACAATACCTGCATGTTTTTCCCCATCTGTTGCATCAAAATGCCTAATCGCTCAGCAATTTCGCCGGAAACACCACTATCTATTTCATCAAAAATAATTCCAGGCAAATTTTTCTTTGTAGCCAAAAGATATTTAATTCCCAGCATTAAACGCGAAAGCTCACCGCCCGAAGCTGTTTTACTAACCAAATCGGGTTTTAAACCTGCATTGGCAGAGAAAAGAAAATCCACTTCATCTCGGCCATGTTCCAAGAAATAGGATTGTGGCTTAAGAACAAAGCTAATTTGGGCATCCGGAATACCTAATTGTATTAATAGAGCAACTAGTTTTATTGATATAGGATTTGTTGCTTTTTGACGTGAAAGATGTAATTGTTCAGCCAGGTTATTTAAGTCCTTTTCATCTTCCGAAAGCTGTTTTTCCAAATCGGATAATTGTTCCTGCAATTTATCGCTTGAAAAAAGCTGATTTGCCAATGATTCTTCTTTTTGTGGTAGTTCATCGGCATGCTTTAATTGATGTTTCTTTACCAATTTAAAAAGCAGTGCTAATCGCTCATTCAAAAATTCTTGTCGATTTGGATCCAGCTCCACAGAATCTTCCATTGCAGCAGCTTCGCGGGCAATATCGTCGAGCTCAATATATACTGAATTTAAACGGTTAGAAACAGTTTCAAGTTCTACTTGATATGAATGCAAAGGTCTGAGTTGCTGAAGTAAGTCATTTAATTGGTTAAGCAAATTATTATCGTTATTAAGCGTATTGGATAGTTGAAACCATGCAGTCTTAATTTCTTCTGCATGATTAAGCACATTCAATTCGCTTTCAATCTGTTCCATTTCACCGGTGACAATATTTGCAGCTTCTAATTCGTCGAGCAAAAAGCGAATATAATCGTTGTCGGCTTGAGCTTGAGCTAGCTGTTTTTTCATTTTAACAGCTAAAGATTGATTTTTGCGAAATTCTAAATAACGCTCATAATATTTTGATCTCAAATTTTCGTTATTCGCAAAAGCATCTAGCAGATCAAGTTGATATTCGGGATTGTGAATCAGAAGCGTATTATGTTGCGAATGTATATCTATCACCAATTCACCGAACTGTTTTAATAAATTAAGATTAACAGGTGTGTCGTTGATAAAGGCTCTGCTCTTGCCTTGTGGTGTAATTTCTCTACGAACTCGTGAAGGGTTTTCAAGATCAAGATCGTTTACATCGAAAAAAGCCTGTAAATTAAATGCTGAGATATCAAAAACACCTTCGATAATACATTTTTGCTCAGAGTTTAGCAAAGTAGCGGAATCGGCGCGCTTGCCAAGAATTAAGCCTAAGCCGCCTATAATGATGGATTTACCTGCGCCTGTTTCGCCGGTTATTGCTGAAAATCCAGAATGAAAATCAATATTGAGTTTATCGATAAGTACATAATTGGAGATTGACAGGTTTTTTAGCATTACTGATATTTTTAGCGTGAAAGGATTTGTTGATAACGCGACCCATTGGCTGGATCAATTTCTTTTAATGTGTTTACTACTTCGGTTTTTATGTTTTGAGAGCCTTCGGAGAATACTTGAATAATCTCATCGCGTTTAGCTTCCATTATCAATTGTATCAAAAAAGATCCGGGCTTTTGTTGATTAGCCTGACCTAAAAATTTTATGCTTTCAGCTATGGCCGCTCTACCTATTTCCGCATTATCGTACATTTTATCAAGTCCTTGTAAATGATATTTGTAAATGCTTTCTCTAGCGCTACGATATATTGGATTTGTAAGATTTTCGCTTAACCAATAGCGATTTTTTTGATTTTCGTATGCTTTCCAACCAGGTTCAGGAGTGCTTTGGGCACTTTGAACAATTGCTTGAGCACGCTCAAAATAAGCTGTTCCTCCTAAAAGACTGAATGAATCGCCATCAAGTCCTAAAAAGATATTAATGTAAAATGCGATAATGGCTGTGAGATTGCTGTCAAAAGAATTGTCGTTAAACTCAAGAGGAACATTTTCTACATAAGTAAACTCAATATCCTTGTCTATATAGTTGAAAAGAGTTGTGTTGAAATTGGATTTGTAAACAGGTCGCTTTAATACAAGATTTAATTGACCGCGGAATTTTTCAGAAGAAACTTGCTCATTTATAGTAAGTAGGATGGTGGCTTCGATGCGTTCTTCCACTTTGTAGGAATAAGGTGTCCATTTTCTGGTGTTAACAAATTCATATAAAGCTTTTTGTAAAGTTTCAAAGGCAGTACGGTCTGTACCTGCAACCTGAGGTGCACTAACTTGTACTTGACAATAAATTTCTTGACTAATTCCTTGAAAAGCAAGTAGTTGAATGAAAATAAATAATACTAAAAGTTTAAAGCTTTTTTTTGTCATAGTCTCGACTTTTATCAAAGAAACGATTTCGATGATTGAAAATTATTTTGGGATAAAAATAAGCATAAAAATTATCTTAACGAGCCGGAAATTTTATTACTAAGAAACTGTCTAAAATATTGATTGGACTTTTTATAGCAGTTTTTTAGACAGTTTCTAAGGCATTGTACTTTTAGAATTGAACTTCAAAATAAAATCACAAATATCAATGGCAACTTCAGTCTTTGATTTTAATGGATAATCAGTTTTGTTGAGAAATTTATCGATTATGGAAATTTTATTAGTATCGTGCCCAAATCCTGCTCCGGCCTCTTGCAAAGAATTTAAAACAATGGCATCGCAGTTTTTGTTTTGAAGTTTCTTTTGTGCATTTTTCAGCTCTTCAGTCGTTTCTAAAGCAAAGCCGATTAAAATTTGATGTTTTTTTTGTATTCCAAGTGTTTTTAAAATATCGACTGTAGGTTCAAGTTTTAACTGAGTTAAACCATCTTCTTTCTTTATTTTGGATGTCGGAACATTTTTTGGCCTAAAATCGGCAACCGCAGCTGCCATCACAGCAATATCAGTTTGCTCGAATAAATTATCGCAAATCTCAAACATTTGTTGAGCTGATTGCACTCCAAGGCGTTGAATATTAAAATGAGTCACCTTTTGGGAGCTTGGTCCACTTACAAGTGTAACTTCGGCTCCTCGAATGGCAAATTCATGAGCAATCGCATAGCCCATTCTTCCACTGGAAAAATTACCTATAAAACGAACTGGGTCAATGGCTTCGTAAGTTGGACCGGCAGTAATTAGGATTTTTTTGTCTGCAAAATCATCTTTTTTTTTAAAATGATTTATAATGATTTCGAGAATTTTCTCGGGTTCTTCCATGCGTCCTGCACCACATAAACCACTTGCTAATTCACCTGTTTGAGCTTCAATTAAATGGTTGCCATAACTTATTAGAGTATCAATATTTTTTTGAGTGCTTGGATGCGCAAACATGTCTAAATCCATAGCCGGAGCAAAATAAACAGGGCATTTTGCTGAAAGATAGGTAGTTGTTAAAAGATTATCGGAATGACCATGTGCCATTTTGCTCATAGTAGCAGCCGATAGGGGAGCAATTAGCATTAAATCGGCCCAAAGGCCAAATTTTACATGACTGTTCCAGCTTCCATCAATAGTATTAAATGGCAAATGATAAGCAGGATTTCCTGAGAGAGTCGCCAAAGTAAGTTGACTTACAAAATCGCGCGAAGCTTCAGTCATAATTACCTGAACTTCTGCTTCTTCCTTTTTTAGTAAACGAACAAGTATAGGTATTTTATAAGCAGCAATGCTGGCGGTAATGCCTATTAATATCTTTTTTCCTTTTAACTGCATATCAATAAAAAACTTCTTTATGACTCCGCAATATACGGAAACAGCATAAAGAAGTTCTAATAAAACTAAAAATATTTAGCTTAAACCATCAATATCTTTTGCAGGATTGCGATAATAAGTATTATCATCCATAAATTCCTGAATGGCAATCAAGGTTGGTTTAGGTAGTTTTTCGTAAAATTTAGCTAATTCAATTTGCTCTCTATTTTCAAAAACTTCTTCTAAATTATCATTATGAGTAGCAAATTCTTCAATCTTGCGGTTCAACTCTTCCTTAATGTCTTTTCCAATTTGATTAGCACGCTTTGACATTATAGCCACAGATTCGTAAATATTTCCTGTGGGTGCGTCAAAGTCTTTCAATTTACGGGTAACTGCTTCTGTATCCGTTTTAATTTTTTTGTAATCCATTTTATGTTTGTTTAATTTTATTCAATATTTTTTGTAATATATGTAGATGCTACAGCATTCATTTTTTCAGCTTCTTTCAGAAATTTACTGTCAGGAAATTGAGAAACGAAATCAACGAAAGCTTCTGATGTTTCAGAAAAGCGTTCTTCTTGTCGAAATGCAACGCTGTTTAAAGCATATTCGTAATTAGCTTGAATAATTAAAAACATAGCCTCTTCATGATAATCGCTTAATTGGTATTGTTTGATAAAAGCTTCGCACGAAGCAATTGCAGCTTTATAATCGTTCATTTTCATATAGAGCTTTGCCATATCAAATGCCTTTAATTCTAAACGACTTTCCATTTCTGAAATTAGATCATAACCTTCACTAACCTTTTCGCTATTTGGAAAGCGAGAGATAAATAATTTCATTTCCTGAATAGCGTCAACTGTTGTTTCTTGATCAAGACTAGAACGAGGCGAATCGAGATAATTTGAATAAGCACTCATAAAAAGAGCTTGCTCAGCTTCAGGAGTTTTTGGATAAGCTTGATAATATCGCTTGAAATAATAGCTTGCCAATATGTAGTCGCGCTGATTATAATGGCACATGGCATACATGAATTCAATTTTTTGAGCTTTATCTGTTCCCCGATAAATAGGAGAGATTTGATCGAATAGTTGCAGGGTCTTATTGTATTCTTCATTTTCGAAGAATTCAAGAGCCATTGCGTATTTTTCTTCATAATCATTGCTTTTAAGCAATTTCTGAAATCGTCCACAAGAACTCAATCCTATAAGAATCAGCACAAAAGCAATTAGAGTAAGTCGGGTTTTAAACATTTTGCAAAAGTATATTTTTTAAATCAATAATAAAACAATTATTTTCAGGTGTTTTTTGGCAATATTTAGCTATAAACGATTAATACCGATTAGTCAACTAAATGCCGCATATTTTCACTTCGTTCAATTTGCAGTTTTGTTGATCTATCGGCATTAGCTCCTTCAACAAGTTCAGGACAAGCTATTGTAAATTCAAAATTTGCTATGCGGCATTTTGAACTACAATTGGTATAAAGAGTAGCTACATTCTGAAAGCGTTTGCTAATTTCCGCTAATTTTTAAGATGGACAAGAATAGTTGTGCTCTTTTATGAAAATTTAACCATTGAATTAGGGTATGATAAATCGTTGCTGAGCGTGCTTTCCATTTGAGAATTCTATATCAACAATGTATACTCCGCTTTTAAAGTTTTGGATATCTAATTGCAGCTCATTCGAATTTGTTTTGTCAGTATAAATCAATTGCCCCAAAATGGAGTAGATTTTAATTTTATATATATTTAAAAGACTGGTAATATGAAGAATATGATTTTGAACTGGATTTGTTATCTGTAGTTTTGAAAGGAATTCATCTTCAATTCCGCTGCTTAATTTTTGAAGTTTAACGTCAATAGTTTTAGTATCGTAATCGCCAATTAGCTGATTGCTTACAGATTCTGCGACATATCCATCAGCTGAAAAATTTAAAGTATAAGTTCCGGCTTTAATAGGGCGATAATAATAACCCAATGAATCTGAAAAAACATGAGAATTGTCAAAATCATGTCCATTAATTTCAATCTTTGCCAAAATGGCATCGCCAGTATCCTGATCGGTCACTTTTCCTCTAAATCCATATGTTACCTGCTCTAAATAATAGAGCATAGCTTGACGATTGTATTCCCAATATGCTGGTAATTCATTGGAAGGAAGCATATCTAAGGTTGATAATTCCAAAGTAAACTCTCTGCATTGCTGAAAATAAGTCATATAATCTTGTCGGCCACCATGAATTGAATACCAATCGTAGCCGTTGGTAATTCCGTTGTTATAAGCTTCCATATATCCTGGAGGTGAATTTAACTGTGCTAAATCAGCATATTCGTGGGAAACCAATTGCCACCACAAATCGTCGGCATGGCGAACCGACCAAAAATCCCAAGGATAATTTACCACCATAGTTCCGGCATGAGAATTAGCCGACATTACAAAATGTTGTTCATCGGCGAGAGCCATAAATGCTTGTGTTTCTGATTGCCAAGTGTTTCCATCAGGATGATCACCAAGTATAGCATCAGGAAAATTACGATTGAGATCAACGCCATTAGCATTAAAGCGGGTTGCGAAATTAACGGTTTCATCTCCTCCAGCGTATAATCCGTCAGGGTTGGCCAATGGGTTTATCCAGATTTCAATATTATTAACCAATCTATTAACTTGAATATCAGAATTATAATTGTTTAGAAGATGATCTATTAGGCGTAACATTAGAATTGAAGTTAGCAACTCATCGCCATGTATTTGCCCTGAATATAAAAATTGAGGTTCAGCCTCTGATATAGTTATATTATCAGATATTTTTGCAACGAGTAATTCTCTGCCTTCTACTGATTGCCCAATGCTAAAAACCTGGCAAATATCAGGATAATCAATAGCAAATTGATATATCATATTCACATAATCATTATATGTTAGGTACTGATCCCAAGCATATGTCTGTTTTAATTTGGAATCGTATATATCTGCTTTAAAAAAAGCATTTGGGTGGTCTAATATCTGATAATTGATTTTTGTGCTTAGAAATTTATTAAAATCCTCGCGATTAGCATAAGCGAAGACTATATCATTCGCAATATTGTCAATAGAAATTATCTTAGTAAGCTCATTTAGTTGATCTTTCGATTCGAAGGAAAAACTGAAATATATCTCTTTTGCCGAACCAAAAGCTTGATCTATGATTGATTTTTTATTTTCTGAGAAAGTTTCGCTCTTTGTATTTTGTTCATTTGAAAACGAAAAGCTAACAACTAAAACACCAAGAATAAAAAAACTAGAGGGTCTGATCATATTACGAAATTGGGGGTGCTATTTTTTATTTTTTAAGAGGGCTTTTATATCCATCAACAAAGGCCTTAATTTTATTAAAAGTAGGAACGTTTGTTTTAACCAAAGGCAATCTTAAATTGTTTTTCATAATGCCCATAACGCTCAATGCTGCTTTAATTCCAGCAGGGTTTCCGTCTTCGAAAATAGCTTCCATAAATTCAAGCAAAGAGTTGTTTATTTTGTGAGCTTCTTCAAAATTCTTGTTTAATCCTGCTTTTACAAGATGATGAAATTCAGATGGATATGCATTTGCTGTAACACTAATTACTCCGGCACCCCCCAATGCTACCATAGAATCAGTCAAAGTATCGTCGCCAGATATTACTAGAAAGTTTTTAGGTTTATCTTTTATAATATTCATTATTTGAATCATGTTTCCCGATGCTTCCTTGATTGCTATAATGTTTTTAAATTCATGTGCAAGTTTAAGTGTTGTTTCAGCACTCATATTAACTGCGGTACGACTAGGAACATTATATAGAATAATGGGTAAAGGTGATACACTTGATAATGCTTTATAGTGGTAATACAATCCCTTTTGATTAGGTTTATTGTAATATGGTGTTACAGATAAAATGGCGTCTATCCCTTCAAAATCGAAATGTTTAATTGTTTCAACTAATAATTGGGTGTTGTTACCTCCCAAACCAACAACAATGGGCAGTCGTTTGTTTACACGATCAATAATAAAATCGAGCAAAGCCTTTCGCTCATCTTCTGTTAATGTGGCAGTTTCAGAAGTAGTTCCTAAAGCTACAATATAGTCTATTCCTCCTTCAACAACATGGTCTATAAGGTTCCCAAGAGAAGTAAAATCGACAGTACCGTATTTATGGAAAGGGGTTGTAAGTGCAACTCCTGCTCCGAAAAATTTTGAATTTATCATTGTGATTCTTTATTTATTACCTTTAAATAATGTATTATTTCCTTTGCAAAAGCTATTTTGTTATGCGGATTGGGTATTTCTAACATCATATCGGCAAATTGCTTATTTAAGTCGCTAGTGTTCATAATTTTTAATTTTGCTTGCGACTGCACGAAAACATATTGCAAGCAAAAATTTTTTGAGTAACTAAGATCGATTAAAATATCGAATTCTTGGTTAATAAAACGATTTAAATTTTGATTTTTTCTAGGCTTGCCAATCCAATTACAATCTTCTTTTCCTAACTTAATCCAGTCATTATTTGAAGTTGAGATATCATTTTTAATTAATTTGTCGACGTAAATTAACGGAAACACTTGTTTGTCGAGCTCTTGAAATAGCATTATAACTTTTTCAATTTCATTAATTTCGTTTTTATTGTTAGGATTAGAGACTATACCTATGGATTGAATGAAATTGAAATTAGCGATCATCATAGATCGAGAATTATTCTTATGAGCATCCTTTAAACTGTACTCTTGTATATATTGTTTAATTATTTGCAATTCGATTTGTTTTTCTTTAACCCTAAATATGAAAACAAATTTACATTTTTTTCTTTCTGATTGCACACTCAATTTTAGATGTTGCATTATTAATAATGGATTATGATTGTATCCACCTGATTTTGTCTATTTTTACTTTTTACAAAAAAAACATCTTATGAAGGCATCAAATAGTTTAAGCTCCTTATCTGGTTTAAAATTTTGGATTATATCTGCTTCCTTGGTAATTCTAATTGCTGGTTTAAAGAGCGCATCAAATATTGTGACTCTCTTTTTATTGGCTATTTTATTAACTGCAATAAGTTTGGCTCCATTTGATTGGTTAAAGAAAAAAGGAATACCGGAATCAGTAGCAATGCTGACTATTTTATTTGGTATTTGGGTAACCTCAACTGCTTTGGTTGTTTTATTAGGATCATCTTTAACTAATTTCATCGCAACTATTCCCGTTTATCAGGTAAAACTCGAAGGCTTATGGGTTTCATTGCAACAACTTTTAGTTGAATACGGTATGATGGAAGAAAATTTTGATGCACTTAAACAAGTAAATCCAGGGCAAGCATTGACTTTGGCCGGCAATGTTTTTTCGGGTTTTAGTAATCTACTCAGCAATTCACTTTTAATCATAATTGTATTTGTATTTATGCTTATGGAAGTTTCGAGCTTTAAGAATAAGCTGTCAATCATTTCGCCCGATTCCTTAGATAGTATGGATAAAGTTGTTTCGAGCCTGAAAAAATATTTTGGAATAAAAACATTAACAAGCTTGGCAACCGGAATTCTTATAAGTACAGGTTTGGCAATTTTAGGTGTCGATTTCCCTATTCTTTGGGGAGCTTTAGCTTTTCTTTTGAATTTTATTCCGAGTATCGGTTCTATAATAGCTGCTGTTCCGGCAGTTCTTTTGGCATTTTTACAATTACCTATAGGTTATGGAATTGGCACAATTGCACTGTTTTTTGCAGTTAATTTTGTAATCGGAAATATTGTTGAACCAAAATTAATGGGAAAAAGCTTAGGGCTATCTTCTTTTGTTGTTTTTATCTCGTTGATAGTTTGGGGATGGATTCTTGGCACTGTTGGTATGTTGATTGCCACACCATTAACGATTACTTTAAAAATTATTTTTGATAGTCATGAAGGAACCAGAAATATAGGAATTTTGTTAGGCGATAGCTCCAACATCAAAGAACTTCGAAAAAGCAAAGAATAATTTTTAAGAAAGCTTTATCTATCTGAAAAAAATTGTATTTTTGCAGCCGCAAAGATAATTGTGAAGGACCTGTAGCATAATTGGATAGTGCACCTGACTACGGATCAGGAGGTTGGGGGTTCGAGTCCCTTCAGGTTCACATTGAAAATCAAAGAGTTATAATCAAATAGATTATGGCTCTTTTTTTTGGGTACACCTTTACGTACATCTTTTGATTCTTAATGTTTAGCGACTATCCAATTAAAGAACTTTGTTGAATCTGACAACAAACATACATCAATAATATTGAGATATCAAGAGCAAATCACATTTTGCATTGATTAATAATAAGCGATTAGGGTTTTTTATTTCCACTCCTAGCCCCCATTTAGTCAACAAACGAATAAAGTTATTTAAAATTTATTTTAGCCTGCTCTCTCTTCGGGGATAAAGATAATTTTATCGTTACTTCTTTCCCTATTGTTATTCAATAAATTATTTCTTCATCAGAAGCCTATATTATTCCATCCCTTGGATAGGATAGCTTTTCCAAAAAATACTTTTTTTGATGCGCCAAAATAAATAATAGAATCATCCAATATCATTTCTAGCATTCCAATATCCATTCTCTGCAAATATTTCAGAAAGGCTTCTTTTTGGGTCATGATAGGGTATCCATACTTTTAATTTTTATGATAATTAGCATTGGTAAAGACATTCTCTTTTTCAGTTTTAATTTTATTGGGTCTATAACAATCATGAGTCAACTAGAGATGTGAACTTATCAGAAATAACCTGAAAATACAAATCCAATTCACTCTCGTCTTTCGGTAAATCCCAATAAAGGTTATCTATGGTCTTGCCATTTATCATTAGGGTGTTGTCTTCTCCAAAATCAAACCTATCATTGTGCAACTCGTTGAGTTTTTCAATTAAGAAATGACGGTATCGAAACTTTTCTATCAGCCTATTAAACTCATTTTCATCTATAAATGTATTTAACTCTCTACCATATTCGTCTATAATAAAATACCCTTCACCAAAAACATGGATTAAGGCCCCCGAGTCTTTATTTAATTTTAATCTATTCTCAAAAGACAAATGTATACTTGTATTACTCATAGCCAAAATTTGTGTGGTTAGTTAATCATTGCTATTAATGCGTTATAGTGTTTTATTCATCGTTCTGACACAAATATAAATAGAATCGATTGATATTTGATTGGTCTTTAAAAAATTATAAGAAATGTTGCATAAATGATGAATAAAACTTAGTTGGAC
>JAQIBR010000002.1 GCA_027858955.1 Bacteroidales bacterium | reverse complement strand
CTCGCTGGGAACTTCCAGGCAATATTATTGCCATGCCAAATAGATTGGAAAATAAAGAAAACTTGCATTTGTTAGAAGCCCTTGAAGCTTAAATCCAACGTATTATTGGAACAATAGGTTTATGATGAATAACATCGTTACTATTTCCTCCAAACGTCTAAAATTTTGACTGAGATAATCCAAAAATGAGAATATATATTAAAACCAAAAAAATTATATGTCCAAAAACAGCTATTATTTTTTTCCAACGACTTAAATCACTTTCTCCTGTCAACATTTGGTAAGTGTGATTAATAGAGCCAAAAATTATGGCAAGAAAAATTAAAATTATCACTCTGGATAGAAGATAGCCTGGAGAAGTGATCAGTGTGATTATTGGGCTTTGAATAGCATTGTCATATGCGAAATCTAATTTCCAAAGAAGCAATATTAGAAAAACTGGAATAGAAACTATTTTATTTAAATAAATTGGTAAAATCCAGAACCAATGATACCATTTAACATTTAAAATCGTATTTCCGTTTTCAAACTCTGATGAATATTCATTTCCCCAATTCCAACCTATAAAGGCAAATACAGGATTTGCTATGATTAATATCAAGGCCAAAAAAGGAAAACCAAACTGATTGATATCTGAAATTTCTACCACAAATGCAGCTATCCATAATACTATTGCTGGACTTGTATGCAAAATCGATGGAATTTTGCCAACTTTTCCCAAATAAGTGCCAATGACAAAACCGCCTGCAAAACTACCAAAGACGGAAGCAATAATTCTTGACCAAAAAGTATCACCCCAGTAACCAAAAGAGAAGACATCACCTGGCAAGTAGTATATTTTCTGGATAACTATTCGTATTCCATCTGAGGCAGTAAAACCAAAAAGTATTGCAAATATTATTAACACAGACCTCGTAATCAAGGCACCTGATTTGCTCTTGTTGGCCAACAATACCAGGGCTTCGGCTATTTTTTGGACATTCATCAACTCAAGTTGCTACCAAACAACACAACATGTGGCCTTCAAGATCGACAACGTGCTACATATAGAATTTGCCAAATGTAATACCGTGCATATTGTCCAATTTACACCCTGTAAAAAGGGTCGATTTTACGAGGTCTGTAACAGAACAATTTGGAAGAATTTAATTTTTGGGTGCTGTTTTTCGATTTTATCATTTCTCATTATTGATTCTCCTTGTAATCGCGGTGCAGCAGCCGAGAACATGCGCAAATAACCGACGCTGGATGAAAAACTAATAAAGTTTGTAAAACCAAGATGTTTCAAAAAACGCCGCTGTAAGCCAGCCCGCCCCTGTGTGTCCAGTAATGAACGGTTGAGTTCAGGGGCCGCCGACTGCAAGGAGGGTACTTGGGGGTTTCGGCTGAAAGCCGCCCCTTGCGGTCCGCTGCAACTGCTTGTTACATTTCAAGATTTGGAGTGTTTCATGTGTTCCGTTTGAAATCCAAATGTTTTTTATAATATAAAGGAATTTCTTCATATTCTATATTTTTTTGTTTAAAATTGCTCCAAATTGATCTGAGTAATATTTTTTTCAGCCATATAATAGACATTCAATTTTTTTGCCAACCAAAAATATTTATGGAATATTTTTAATTTGGTTTTATATTCTTTTAATTTTTTTTCAAGAATGTCCTTATATTTTAGAGCAAAATCTATTGGGCTATTTATCCCAAATATTTTGTGCTTGTCAGATACAGGAATATTTCTTGGGAAAGGGTTTAGAAAGTAGAACCCGTCGTCATCTCGTCCTATATCTTCAGTAGGTGAATAATTTTCAAACGCTTCATAGGGGTTTTCACCAAACCTCTTTCTTTTAGGAACTGTTATAGGATATAGCTTGTTGGTTATTTTATATACATCGTCAGAAATGATAATACTTGGGTAAACTGCAAATTTACTTTCTAATTCATAGGCACAATTCATGGCTGGACCGAAAACTATATCATTGCTATGGTATAGTTTCCCCAACGCGATTCCACCGCGTAGGAACAATTTACATAAAATGAATTCATCTAAGAGCATCTTAATAATTGATAGGAACTCTTTTACATCTATTTCATCACATGAAAGCACAATTGAATCAGAAAAAAAAGTGGCTTCCATTGAATTTGGAAGTACTAATTCAAGTTTTTTAATATTTTCTTTACATTCATAGAAAGGTTTAATGGTCTTTAATAATACCTCTTTTGTATTTTTTTCAGCTAAAGTTTTAAAGCCTAAAATATCTATGAAAGCTATTACTCTATTTTCCATGAAGTACCTTTTTAAAAATATAAAAGTTGATCAATCTTTAGAATGATTGGCTTAGTACTGATTTGTTTTGTTTGATTTAATTGGCGGCATCCCATTGAAATGTAATGCCGAGTTGAGCTGCGACTGATAAGGATGTCTGCTCGAACTCGTGGTTCTATGCGCCTGCGGCTGCGATATGCTTAGTCAACTCGGCATTCAATGCGCCGCAGGCGCGTTGAACACCCCAAATAAGCGGTTTATCCGCCTTCATTTGGATTGTTGGAATTAAGTATTGTATTTCCCGAATTCACGAGGGCTTTTAATTTTATTTTACTCTGACCCCAATTATCTTGCAATTATCTCAATTATATAGGTTTCATCGCCCGGAGGCATGCAAATATATTAAAGAGTTTAATACAGGGAAAAGTCCTAAATAAAACTTGTCAGGAAATATAGTTGAATTTAATTTGGCCACATTGACGTTTGTTATATTACGCTCTATTCGTCAGGCAATGGGACGTATTCAAGTTTTTCGTCCAATAAATATTTCTTGAGATTGTCCGCTCCCCTGTCAGACAGTGGCACAAAACAACCGGCGTCAAATGCGCCCGCATCGGAACCTATCTCATGCTGCCTTATCGCGTCGGAAAGAGTCATTTCGGTCCCTGGAATCTTCTGCTCCTTGTCCTCCATACTATTCGCTAACTCTAAAGCAGCTAAATTCTGCCGAAATATTTGATAAAGTTTTTTTGGGTAAACTCCTTCGCAGATGGTTTTTAAATGTTTCCTATTGGCCTGCTCGCAGTTAACTTCCAGCATGCTAAAACCGACTTTCACAAAGGCATACAAGTACCCCACAATGAAGAACGAAGGAAGCCGAGTACCAGCACCTGTCTCGTTCCTTTCCATTGCTTGCCTGATCTGCCGGTGTAATTCATTCCCGATTTTGTTACAAGCATCCTTTTCTGACCTTCGACGTTTCAGGAAATCGAACATTCTTTACCCCCCTCAGAATATAATGCTATGTGTAATTGGTCGCTATGGAGCCGAACCGAATTGCAATTCACCAGCACTAATATTCCTTATTTCGTACTTTTTTGTCTATCATACTAGAGGAACGTTTAATGATGAAGTCGTTGTTGCCACGACCCGCCTTTTGTGGTCCTTTGTGAAAGCGGGTGTTAGCAGGTTATCAATGTTGACAAGCAAAAATATGTTTATATGAAAAACTAATATCAACGCCTTCGTCGACGCCATCTTCTGAAAGAGCTTTGTAGGGCTCAACATATTGAATTTTACCACAATATGTACCGTCCTCTGTTTTTTTTATGTCTTGGACTTCAATTTTTATATCCTCCTTCCTCAATGAAACCTTATTACCGTCCTCAATAGTCCTCTGAAGTGCTTTCCCAAGCTTATACTTTCCAACATGAAGAATTTTATTTTCATTATGATCGAACCTCAAATCTTCTGCCTGTATCATTTTTATCTCCTTGCTAACGATAGGCATCAGCAGTTGCGGGCGGCAGCCCGCGTCCGTCTGGATGCCGTGGTTATGAGTTCTTTTTTTCAATTCTCTTTCTTGCTTGTTCATTTCTTATCCTCTTAAACGCCTCCATAGGCAGATCTGGAGCATTCAATTTTTTATACTGTCTCTTAGATTCAATTTCTTCGTTAGTTACGAAAAGAAGCTTCTTGAGAATTACAGACAAGCTTTCTTTTTTGTCTAACCCCCAAGAAATCTTTTCTTCTTTGGTCAGCCTTCTGAACTTGTATCCTGATCTCTTTGCATAAATTGCATTTTGTGGGAATGGCTTGCCATTTTGCAGAATTACCGTAACGACTCTCATGTCCCACTCATGCTTTATTTCAAGTATCCACAATACCAAGAAAGAAATAGGTATCATTGTTGTCGCTGCAAGAAAAATTATAAAAAGCAAACCGGAAGACTCCGTGAAACCTGATAAGGAGACAAGATATAGAGCAAGAACCAGTAATGCTATTAAGCCAAAACCAGACAATAAATTTGAGGCATGATTTGACATATGCTTCTTCAGAACTGGGAAGATTTTAAATAGAATATTGTTCATTCTCTGTTCCTCATAACGCCTTACATAAGCGGCTTAGCAGGTTTTTCGCCAAGTCGGCTTGATGTAAATGTTATACGGTTTTTGCAAAATATTTTATTGTTTCATGTGTCAATATTTCTAAAGGTTGTAAGAAAGGACCAACTTCCGTTTTTATTTTTGGGTCGTCCGGAAGATAGCCGAAATTTGAATACTTTTTTAAATGAGAGCATCTATGTCTTGTTCGTACTATTGATGAAATAAAGTCATCAAACTTCTGTAATGGGTCTTCATTATTTTTAAAATGAAAGGTGTTAATGAAAATATCATTAATGATGTTGTTTCCGATAAAAGCTTCACGCAATGTTTGTCTTCTTGAAGCTGGAGGAAACTGACTTTCCAATATTTTGAAATATCCCATGAATTTATCGATTGGGTTTGTAGCTTTAGTTGCCATATTGTGCTGAGCAACTAAATCGATGTCTAATGGTAAACTAGATATCTTTTCAAAAGCACTTGCCTCAAAAATACTTGGCTCAACATCTTTTTCGAATATAGCCTCTGCATTGTATGGAGTATCTCCAACCTCTATCTCTTCTTCTTGTGTTTCAGGAATGTTCTCACATGCAATCAATCCCCCATGAATTTTAAATTCACCAAATTCAAATGTAATCTTTTGTGAAATATTTGATGCTATATAATATGCTAGTTCTTTAGCTTCATTAAACCTTAATGGCAATGTAATATATAATATTCCTGTTTGCATAGCTGCAGGTATAAATTTGTTTTCATCAGGGTCAATTTGGCCATTATATTCAATTTTCGTATCTTCTGATTTTGATACGTGCCCTTTAAATTTCAGATTTTTCTCAAAAATGAAATTCTTAGTTTCAAAAATAAATTGCCATTCAGTTTTCATAATTCGTTACCGTATAATGCCGAGTTGAGCTGCGACTGATAAGGATGTCTGCTCGAACTCGTGGTTCTATGCGCCTGCGGCTGCGATATACTTAGTCAACTCGGCATTCAATGCGCCGCAGGCGCGTTGAAC
>JAQIBR010000209.1 GCA_027858955.1 Bacteroidales bacterium | reverse complement strand
CAAGAATTTTAAATTTGATGTATAAAAAAAATCTTTGGATTGCATTTTTCTTTTCTGGATTGTTTCTGAACATCCAAGCACAAGAGCAATTGTTAGGTTTGAATCTGAATCCGTCGTTTCAAAAACAAGTTGCATTTAAGTCAACACAAGAATCAGCTGTTTTTCTCCCTTTCTTCGATGATTTTAAACAAACTGAATTATTGCCAAATCCAAAGTTATGGGCAGATAAAAATGTATTTGTAAATACCGGATTCCAAAAATTCCCGACTAATCTTGGTGTTGCAACTTTAGATGCAATGGATGAAAATGGAGCTATTTACGACCACGCCAACAGTTTTGGTTTTATAGCAGATTATTTAACATCAAATAAGATTCGTCTTGATAGTCTTGCCGACGAGAATCGTCCAATTGTGGCAGCAGATTCTTTATATTTAAGTTTTTATTATCAGCCCCAAGGGAGAGGCAATGCACCGGAACCTTCCGATTCTTTAGTGTTAGAGTTTTATTCAGGGAGCGATAAATTATGGTATAGGGTATGGGCTGCTGAAGGAATGCCTTTGGATAGTTTTTATTTTAAAAATCAAACCTATTGTAATCAAGTCTTAATTCCTATAATTAACACTGATCGTTTTTTCCATCCAGATTTTCGTTTTCGTTTTTATAATTATGCAAGTTTAGCTAGTACAATTCAAACTTCTTGGCAAAGCAATGCAGATCAGTGGAATATTGATTATATAAAGCTTGATGTTGGACGTAGTCGAAACGATATTTATTCCGAGGATTTGGTCTTTGTAAATCCTCCACCTTCATTCTTAAAGAAGTATAGGTCAATGCCCTACAATCAGTATAAAAACGATCCTACAAATTCAATGGCCGATAGCTTGAATTCTATTTATATTTCCAATCTAAATGCCTTGCCGTATACAGCTGAATATCAATATTCAATATCTAATCAATCGCTACAGGATTCTATTTATTTAGCCGGAGCAGCAAATATAAATCCATTTATTTTTGAAGGTTATTCTGCTTTTCCTCGATTTAAAGATCCAAGGGTAATCTCTTTTTTTAGTTTGTATAACGAGGCTCAAATGGAATATACTATTACACATATTGTAAGAAGCTTAGACACTAAAAATGATCATCATCCAGGAGACACTCTAATTCAAAAGCAGATATTTGCTGATTATTTTGCATATGATGATGGATCTCCTGAGGCTGGATATGGACTAAGTGCTATAGGTAATAGTGCTGCTTTACGTTTTAAACTTAATATGCCAGATACATTAACCCAAGTACAATTCTATTTTAATCCAACAAGCTTAGGAAATGAAGATTATTTTTACCTAACTGTTTGGGAAAGCCTTGATCCTGAAGTGATTTTGTATGAAAAGCTTGTACAAGTTTCTCAATCAGAAAATGAATCGGGATTTGAGCATTTTGATTTGAATGAATTAGTAGTAGTTTCTAATGAATTCTTTGTTGGGTTCACACAAACTACTGAAAATAACTTGAATGTAGGCTTTGATTTATCTTTTTCGCCTCCTAAAAGCCTATTTTTTGATGCGGGAGATGGTTGGAATTCCAGTATCTTTGAAGGAGCATTAATGATAAGGCCAGTTTTCTCTAGTTCGGATTTAACTGTTGATTTGTCGTTAACTATAGCTGATAATGGATTGCGAATTTTTCCAAATCCATTAAAATCAGGCAAGCTGAATATAGTTGTGGATAATGGCTCTGATTATGTAATAAGAGTTTATTCTTTATTAGGAAAACTTGTGTATTCAACTGAATTTCAGGAACAAATAAACCTAAGTTTCCTAAAAGAAGGAGTATATTTATTGCGGTTTGAGAATCAATTTAATGGTGAAGTAAAAAGTCAAAAATTAATAATAAACAAATAGTGGATAAATACGAAGAAAGCGTAGAATTAAAGGAAAGTGAAGCGGAAATGTTTGAACATTTTCGTTTTGAGGTAGATAAGGGACAATCTGCATTACGTATCGATAAATATTTGATGAGCAAGATTGTGAATGCCACTCGAAACAGAATTCAAATTGGTGTTAAAGCTGGAAATATATTGGTAAACGGTGAAGATGTTAAATCGAACTATAAAGTTAGACCTGATGATATTATTACCTTTGTTTTGTCTGAGCCTCCCCGAGATACTAATATTTACGCAGAAGAAATTCCATTAAACATACTTTTTGAAGACGATGATTTGATTGTTATCGATAAACCTGCTGGTATGGTTGTTCATCCTGGACATGGGAACTATACTGGAACCTTACTTCATGGTTTAAAATTTCATTTTGAACAACAGGGATTAAAAAATATATCACCATTTCTAGCGCATCGTATAGATAAAAATACTTCTGGCGTTTTAGTAATTGCAAAAGATGAAACAATGTTGGCACGATTGGCAAAACAGTTTTTCGATCACAGCATAGAACGTAAGTATCAAGCTTTAGTTTGGGGAGATTTTGATAAACCAGAAGGAACAATTGAGGGTAATTTGGCCAGAAATCCTAAAAATAGATTGGAAATGTTTGTTTTTCCTGAGGGTGATGTGGGAAAACATGCAGTAACTCATTATCGCTTGTTAGAACGATTTGGTTATGTTAGTTTAATAGAGTGTCAGCTCGAAACTGGTCGTACTCATCAGATTAGAGCTCATATGAAATATATTGGTCATCCTATTTTTAACGATTCACGTTATGGTGGTGATATTATTTTAAAAGGAACAACTTTTACTAAGTACAAACAATATGTTCAGAATTGTTTTA
>JAQIBR010000140.1 GCA_027858955.1 Bacteroidales bacterium | reverse complement strand
TGATAATATGGAATTATTAAATCTTCTCAGTCAAGCTGACAGGCAACTTGGAAGACTTGATATGTATTCTGAATATATCCCTAATATTGATTTATTTATAAGCATGCACGTCTTAAAAGAGGCTATTCAATCAAGTAAAATTGAAGGAACTAAAACAAATATTGAAGATGCTTTATTAGACAAAGAAGACGTAAATAAAGAGAAAAGAGATGATTGGGAAGAAGTTCAAAATTATATAGAGGCTTTAAATTCTGCAATCACTAATTTAGAAAAGCTGCCGTTTTCATCACGGTTAATAAAGGAAACGCATAAAATTTTATTGCAAGGAGTTAGAGGAAAGCATAAACTCCCCGGGGAATTTAGAAGTAGTCAAAATTGGATAGGAGGAGCTAGTATAAATGATGCAACTTTTGTGCCTCCTGTTCATTCAAGCATAAATGAATATATGGGAGACTTAGAGAAATTTGCTCATAATACGGAATCTTTTTTCCCTGACTTGCTAAAAATAGCCTTAATTCATTATCAATTTGAAACTATCCATCCATTTCTTGATGGAAACGGAAGGGTGGGTCGATTAATGATTACTTTATACTTAGTGGAAAAAGGAATTCTAAAAAAACCGATTTTATATCTTTCTGATTTTTTCGAGAGAAACCGAACTTTGTACTATGATAACTTAATGAGAGTAAGAGAGAAAAATGATTTAAGTCAATGGTTTAAATTTTTCTTGGTTGGTGTTATTGAAACCGCTAAGAACAGTGTTAATACCTTCGATAGCATTCTTAAGTTACAAAAAGAAGTTGAAGCTAAAATTCAGACATTAGGAAGTCGTTTCAATAACGCTACATTAATTCTAAATTATTTATTTCAACGTCCGATTATAGATGCTCCGAAAGTAAAAAAACTAACAAATCTTTCATCTCCTTCTGTATATAAATTAATTGATGAACTAGAGCGTCTTGAAATAATAAAAGAATTAACAGGCGCGAAAAGAGGTAAAATTTATATGTTTAAAGAATACATTGAACTATTTAGTTAAAAGCAATAATAAAAACCAATGGTTAATCAAAACCAACAATCGCTTCCTGTTGAAGCGGAATTAAGAGAAAAAGAATTAGTTGCTTTTTAGGTTTGCTTGAATGCTTGCTTTAAACGAATCAACATCAATTTCTAAGCCTTCTTTATTTAAGGTTTCTTTTAGGGCGGCATCTATAAAGTAGGTCTGTTTTTCGTAATTGCTACAAGCCTTGCACATCGACTTATGTGCTTTTAATTGGATATTCTCAACAAGGGATAATGGAGCATCAGATTTCTTATTTATTAAATCTGTTGCTTTTTTGCAAGAGAGCAACATATAGTGCATTATTTTCTTTATCATTTGCTTAATTTTTAAACCATTTGTTTTCTACACATTCTCTCAATTGCAATTTAGCTCGGTGAACAATCTGCCAATAATTAGTAGTGCTTATTTCTACTTCCTGACAAATTTCGTCTCCTTTTTTATTCATAAGGTATTTTAACTTTACGCAAGTGCTCCATTGTTCGGGCAAAGCGTCAAGGCATTCTTTTAAAACCGCTAAAAAAGTTGGATTGTCAAGCAAATTCTCCGAATCTTCAGACCAGTCTCTTGGCTGTTTGTTTTTAATCCAATCTCCATCACTTGTAAAAAACTGCTCAAATGATTGATTTTCCATTTGTTGGGGTTGCTTTACTTTTCTTCTATAATGATCAATTATCTTATAGTTAAGAATGGAAAATAACCAGGTTTTAGGGGAACTCTCTCCTTTGAAAGAGCTAATTTTTTCGGCTGCTGCCAGAAAAGTATCTTGTACTAAATCTTTTGCCATTTCCGAATCCGAAACTTTGTGATAAGCCCATTTATACATCTGCTGTGTATAAGTCTCTACCCATTCGGAAAGCGCATTTTTTTGTTCTGACATAGTTTTCTGTTCGAATAGAATTGAACAAAACTAATGAAATAATGGGGAACTTCATGTAAGCTAAAATATAATTTCCGTTAGAAAAAAGTTATTTAGCTATATTATTCTTGGTTTTTTTTCACAAATGGAATCACTTTATGAAGTTTATCAAACATGTGCTTATAAGTTTCAGAATCGAATAAAGGAGCATCAGACGTAGCTTTATAAGTTAAGAAAATACCTAGAGGAAGAAATACCGCTGATGTCAACCACATCCCAAAGAAAATATCCATTCCACCGGCAATAGCTGAGCGCTCACCTATCATCGATAATATATAGTAAAGCACAAAAAACAAAATAGACATTACCACAGGCAAACCCAGCCCGCCTTTGCGAATGATAGCACCCAAAGGCGCACCAACAAAGAAGAGAATTAAACAGGCAAAAGAGAGAGTGAATTTTTTATGGTATGCAATAGAATGCTTTCGAATTGTTTCGCTCCTGCTGTCAAAATCTAAATAATTATATTTGACATTGTCTTTCGCGGATCGACAGGCAGCCAAAGCTTTTTCAATAGCTTTATCCCGAAGTTGGATATCCATTTGAAACACCATACTGGTGTAAGATAATTTCTGTGTATCAATTGTCATTATATGATTAACTAAGCGGAGCGAGTCTAGCCGAGAGTATTGAATCAAGCGATCTTTAACATCACGTGCATAATTCGTTCTTTTTTTAGCCAATTCTTTCTGTAAAGAATCTTTTGAGCTGCTCAATTGCTCTAGATTCATCATATGATAACTCGACTTAAATAGATTTTCATTAGTCCTATTCAAACCATTGTCTAATTCAAACCGAATTTGTTCTTCTTTAAACTCCATTCGTTGAAAGGGTCGAGTTTCTCTATGATTTTGCTGATCTATTTTTTCTTCATAATTTACACCATCGTACAAAGTAAATAAGATGGCACTACCATTTGGGGTTTGCCTCATTAAACCAGTTTGAGCTGTAGTTAGTTTGGTGTTGCCAGACTTTTGTGAATGGTCATAAATCATCACTTCGTTTATACTTTCTCCATCGTCTTCACGCGAACCTATTCGGAGTACATATTGTCCCAGGTCGCGATTAAAAATGCCTTCTTTCATTTTAAAAGCTAGCTTTTGATGCTGAACATCGTAAAGCAATGAACGAAATTTTAAATTGGCTACAGGCAAAACAAAATCGGAAAACAAAAAAGCCAAAATACTGATAAGTACAGATAAAATTATCAATGGACGCATCAATCGGTTTAGAGAAATCCCAGAAGATTTAAGTGCAACTAACTCATAATGTTCGCCCAAATTACCAAAAGTCATTAAGGAAGAGAGTAAAATGGCAAGTGGCAAAGCCATAGGTACAAATGTTGAAGATGCATAAAATATTAATTCCAATAAAATATACCATTCAAGACCTTTGCCGACTAAGTCATCAATATAAAGCCATAGAAACTGCATTAGCAAAATAAACAATGCAATAAAAAAGGTCATAATAAGTGGTCCTATATAGGTTCTAATTATGAATAAATCAACCTTTTTCATTAGTATATGTTTTATTTTAATTGCTAATTTTTGCCAAAGATAAAGCATTCGTTTTCACACCAGTCATTTTCTTAACTAAAAAGAAGGAGAAAAGCAGGTCTTTTTTCAAAAAGAACTAATTTTGGAAAAAACCATACTATGAATATTATAAGTGATTGGAAAATGCCAGCAGAATGGTTAAAAATTAAAACTATCGATATGCATACTGGTGGAGAGCCTCTACGTGTTATTGTTGATGGCTTACCTGAAATCAAAGGACATAGTATTTTAGCTAAGCGCCGCTACTTTAAAGAAAATTTCGATTATATTAGAAAGGGATTGATGTGGGAACCGCGAGGCCATGCTGATATGTATGGGGCGGTTATTACTGCAGCGCAAAGCGAAGATGCCGATTTTGCCACTTTCTTCCTTCATAATGAAGGATATTCAACTATGTGTGGGCATGCAATTATAGCTTTATGCAAACTTGTATTAGAAACAGGAATGATTGAAAAGGAAGGAAATAATCCGCAATTAATAATAGATGCACCTCCTGGTAAAATAGTAGCTTGGGCTAAGCGCAAAAATGGAATTGTGGAAAGCGTTAGCTTTAGAAATGTTCCATCTTATGTTTATGCTTTAGACAAAAAAGTTTTTGTGGAAGGTATTGGCAATGTTTCTTTCGATATTGCTTTTGGTGGTGCGTTTTATGCTTTCGTTGAAGCAGAGTCAATTGGACTGTCCCTCGACGCATCAAATTATCTACAGCAAATTGATTTTGGGCGTAAAATTAAATTGGCAGTTATGGATAAAATAGAGATACTACATCCATTCGAAAATGACCTTAGTTTTTTATATGGGACTGTCTTTGTGGGTAAAGCCGAAAATGAAAAAAATCACAGCAAAAACAGCTGTATTTTTGCCAATGGTGAATTAGATAGAAGTGCCACAGGTTCTGGAGTAAGTGCACGTGCGGCCCTGTATTTTGCAAAAGGTGAGCTAAAAATTGGAGATAGCATCCGCATCGAAAGTATTGTTGGTTCAACTATGGACGTAGAGGTAATAGAAGAAACAGATTTTGGTCAACACAAAGCTATCATTCCAAAAGTTAGTGGCACGGCTCATTTTTCGGGCAAGCACGAATTTCTTTTCGATCCAAAGGATCCCTTTAGAGAAGGTTTTATTTTTCGTTAATCAAATTAAGAAATCCAATATTTAAATTGTTTTTTTTATTTTTAAAATTCAATTGCTACTCAATTAACAAGTGAAAATTTTCATACCTTTGCAGCAATAATTATATCTTTTTAAGATACTATTTTACAGATACATACAACATAATTCAAGAAGAACACTAAGATGGAATTTACAACTAAAATTCGAGAGCAGGCAAAAAAAGCTCACTCACGCATTGTTTTACCCGAAGGCACTGAAGAAAGAACTTTAAAAGCAGCAGATTTTGTCCTGGCTGATGGCATAGCCGAATTGATTTTACTTGGAAATCCAAGTGAAATCAAAACGCTAGCTCAAAATTTAGGTCTCAAGAACTTGAGCAAAGCAAAAATAATCGATCCTAAAAACAATCCAAGCAAGGATAAGTATGTGGATTTGCTAATGAAAATTAGAGGCGAGAAGATTGAAAGTCGCGAACAAGCTGCTACTTTAGTAGAAGACCCGCTTTATTTAGCTACTCTATTGGTTAAAAATGGCGATGCCGACGGAGAGGTTGCCGGAGCTCAAAATACAACAGGCGATGTTTTACGTCCCGCTTTTCAGATTGTAAAAACCTTACCTGGTATTAGTGTAGTATCGGGTGCGTTTTTTATGTTGTTTGAAAACAAAAATATTGGAGATTATGGTATGATGGTATTTGCTGATTGTGCAGTTCTTCCAAATCCAACAGCAGAAGAATTAGCTCAAATAGCAGTTTCTACTGCTTATACTACTAAATCTATTGCTAATATGCAACCACGCGTTGCTTTGCTTAGTTTTTCAACTAAAGGAAGCGCTAAGCACGAAATGGCGGATAAAGTTGTTGGAGCAACTGCTATGGCACAAAACATGGCTCCACAATTTCAGTTTGATGGCGAGTTGCAAGCAGATGCAGCAATTGTTCCTGCAATAGGAATTAAAAAAGCTCCCGGAAGTGATATTGCAGGTTATGCCAATGTTTTAGTTTTCCCTACTTTGGAAGTCGGGAATAT
>JAQIBR010000089.1 GCA_027858955.1 Bacteroidales bacterium | reverse complement strand
CTTTCTTTATCGATATTTTCTAAGTTATCGTTAATTGTATGCCAATGCTCATAAAAACCTGAAGTAGAATTAGAATTATGTTGAATAATATCAATAGTTGGGATATTGGCATCACGATTTATAAAATAGTGGTCATCGAGTACAGAAGCTCCGTCCTCCATTAAAAAATAATCGCCATAACCTGCCTTAGCAGCTATTTTCCAAACTTTTTTTACAATATGAGAAGCATAATACGTTGAAAAATATTCCATTCTAAAAACTGCATCTTTAGCTCCTACCATATCAAGCAAAATGCCAAAGTTAGCATCATAATCAAAGATATGCGGATTTAAGGACCAATGTTGCGAGCCTAATGCCCAAGTTTCATTAGAATTGGATGAGCTTGATGCAAACTCAGGTGTACCAAAATCTTCCAAATCGAACAAAATAATATCTATTCCAATTTCAGGTTTTTGAATTTGCATTAATCTTGCTATTTCGATTAAAACGCCTACTCCACTTGCGCCATCATTGGCACCGTCAATAGCTGTGCGATGATTGGCTGCATCAGGATCGTGATCAGCAAAAGGTCGAGAATCCCAATGGGCTGACAATAAAACCCTTTTTTTCTTTTCTCTATTGAAACTTCCGATAATGTTTTTACCATTCAACAAAGTTCCATCATAAGCCCTGGCTTGAAATTCCTGAACAATAAGAGTATCTGCAAAATACTTAAGTTTTTCACTCAAATAATCGGCGCATCTTTTATGGGCATCTGTATTTGGAACACGTGGTCCGAATGCAGTTTGTGCTGCCACATAAGAATATGCCGAATCGCTGTTAAAAACAGGAATCTGAATTTGGCTTTCGGTCTTTTCATCTATCGATTTTCCCTTTTTCTCTGCTTTCTTACCATTTTCACAAGATGAGAATGCGAATACAACTATAATTACAAATAGTATATTATAATTTTTCATTGTTATTTTCTTTATTCAATTAAAAACGAATAAGTGATCATTATTACTCTTCCAGCCATTGATCTTTATAAAAGAAATTCCGCCTGAGTCATTCGAATTCGTTCTGTATTTTCCATTTTTTGCATATCTTCAGGCAAGGATTTAATATCTCCTAAATAACCGAGTGCAGTAACACTAAAAGCGGTAATTTCTTTACCTAAACCAAATGATTCATTTGCTTTATCGACATCAAAACCAGACATTTGATGGGTATACAAACCTTGATTTACAGCTTCCAAGGAATAGTGTGCCACAGCTTGCCCTAAATCGTATTGAGCAGTTTGATTAGGTTTTTTGTTATGACTGAAATATATTTGATAACAATTCAAAATTAATACTGGTGCTTTACCAGCCCAAAGCTGATTAAACTCAGCCAAAGAATCGAAAATCTTCCGATAATTATCATCACCCTGATATCCAACTAGAAATCGCCAGGGCTGAGCATTAAATGCTGATGCCGACCATCGGGCAGCTTCGAAAACACTATTTAATTTTTCTTTTTCAACTGCTTTATTTGTAAAAGCTCTGGGGCTCCAACGATTTTCACTCAATTTATTAATTGGGAAATCAAATTTTGTTTTTTTTGCCATTAGGTTTCTTATTTTAAAATACGAGTGTGAACACACTACCTTTGTTTACAATTGATTTAACGTGAATACTTCCTTTATGCATATGTATAATTTGTCGAGAAAGACTGAGGCCAATCCCCGACCCTTCTTTTTTGGATGTAAAGAAAGGCATAAATATTTTATCTAATAAATCAGGTTTTATTCCTTTTCCATTGTCTGCAATTTCAATAATTACATGATTATTACTATTAAAACGGGAAACCATTTTAATTTCAGGATTTGGGCAGCCTTTGAGTGCTTGAATAGCATTTAAAACTAGATTAATCAGCACCTGTTCAAGTAAATCAGGATCTGCTGTAAGATGAAGAGTTTCTGGCAGAATTTTATATGAAAAGCCAATCTTATTTTCTTTCAATTGCACTGCAAAGAGTTGTTCCACATTTTGAAATAAATCAAAAACAGAAATATGCCTGAAATTTGGTTTTGGAATACGAGTCAGGTTGCGATAAATTTCTACAAAATTCAGCAATCCTTCGCTTCTTTTTCCTATAGTTTCGAGGGCTAGTTTTACATCTGCCATTTCTTCAGAATTCAAAACTTTCATATTTAAGGCTGATGATTCGTCATCAAATACCATTTGATTTACAGTGGTAGTTAAAGATGATATAGGTGTGATAGAATTCATTATTTCGTGCGTTAGCACCCGAATCAAGTTTTGCCAGGATTCTATTTCTTTAGCTTCCAACTCCGCATGAATATCCTGGAAACTAACCAATAAGTATTCTTCACCATGCTTTTTAAACTCGGTAGCCACAGCAGCCAACTGTAAAACCTCATCCTCTTTCAATAATTTAATAAGAATAGAATCTCCTGCCTTAATATTTATTAATTGATGAGTAATACTTTCGTCAATACTATTGAGTTGCTGAATATGTTTTAAATTATTAATCCCGAATAAACGCTTTATGGCATTATTAACAATATCAACTTCGCCATCTTTCCTATAAGCAATAATACCAATGCTAATATGCTGAATAACAGTTTGCAAATAATTATACTGTGCCTCTTTTTCAGCTCGTGTATGTTTAAATAGCTCTAATACTTCGTTAAAAGAAGCGTTGAGATGCTTATATGTTTTCCCACTCACATTTGACGAAAAAGTTGTGGCAAAATCGTGGTATCTAATACTATCCAAAAATTTAATCAAACGCCTATTACTTTGTTCTGCATAATAAATTAAAAGATAGGTTTGAGCTACAAGTAATATTACTAATAACACTGCTGTTATAAAGTTATTTTCGGTATAAAAATAGACCGATAAAAGGGTGTTTATAAGAAGGAGCAACACCCGAAAAAAAATGACCAAGCGAAAATTCTTATAAATCATACTTTTCTATTCGCCTATATAGCGAAGCTCTGGTTAAACCCAATTCTTTAGCTGCTTTTGAAATATTGCCGCCATGTTTGTCTATTACTTTTCGAATCAAAATTCGCTCTGTTTCCTGTAAGTTTAAGTTTTCAGCATTTAATAAAGCATCTTTTTGAATTGGTTTGGCCAGAAAGAAATCGTGTGCCTGAAGTGATGATTCTTCAGCCATAATTACAGCTCGCTCAACAGAATGCTGGAGTTCTCGGATATTCCCGGGCCAAGTGTGTTTTTTCAATCTTTTAATTGCTGAAATACTCACTTTTTTCTTGGGAAGGCGGTACTTTTTTACATATATACTCAGAAAATGTTCAATTAAATCAGGGATATCGTCAACTCTTTCGCGGAGCGGTGGAACCTGAATTTCTACAGTGTTAACACGATATAACAAATCCTGACGGAATTTACCTTCATCAACCATTTCATATAGCGGCATATTGGTAGCGCAGATCACTCTTACATCTATTGGTATTTCAGTATGCCCTCCTATCCGCACAACTTTTCTATTCTGGAGTACACTTAATAATTTTGATTGAAGACTATAACTTAGATTTCCTATTTCGTCCAAGAAAATAGTTCCTCCTGAAGCAGCTTCAAAACGGCCGGCACGGTCTTCTTTAGCATCAGTAAAAGCACCCTTTTTATAACCAAACAATTCACTTTCAAAAAGCGTTTCTGTAATTGCTCCTAAATCAACAGAAATAAAAACTTCATCCTTCCTCTGAGAAACACGATGTATAGCTCTGGCTACAAGCTCTTTGCCAGTTCCATTTTCACCAAGCAATAAAATATTTGCATCAGTTTTGGCAACTTTTTTAACGGTATTCAATACATTTTCAATAGACTGCGAGTGTCCAATAATATCCATAAATGGAGAATCCATATCAGACATTAATTGCTTTTGTTTATCACGAAGCAGAACCATCTCTTTTTTAGATTCACGCACCTGCAAATTAGCAGTAATTTCTGCTAGAAGCTTTTGATTATCCCAAGGTTTTAAAATGAAATTTGTTGCTCCTTCTTTAATTCCCTG
>JAQIBR010000072.1 GCA_027858955.1 Bacteroidales bacterium | reverse complement strand
AGATTAAACAGATTACTTGAACAAATTCAATACTTCTGCACCTATGAATCAAGAAATGACAGAAATAATGCTATTGCAAATATGTATAAACTTGCTTCTTAAGTTGACGCCAATGCGATAGTTATCGGGACCGCAAAGAAAAACGCAATGAGTGCGATTTTAAAACATAATAATTATTCTTCATAGCGTACTTTTCCCGAAGGGATGCCTTTGGCAGCGAAAACATTGCGAACCTTGCGTTAAAAAAAAATTATTAAATGATTATCTAAATCGAAAAAAGACTGATTGTTTAGGAATATGGAAATCCGAAAATATGTTTACTTTTATCCACTTGTAATTACAATATTTTCAACCAATAAAATTTAATTATGCAAAAGCCTAAGCTTAGTTTTTGGCAAATCTGGAATATGAGTTTCGGATTTTTGGGTATTCAATTTGGGTTTGCCCTTCAAAATGCAAATGTCAGTAGAATCTTTGAAACCCTCGGCGCGAATATCGAGGATATTCCTATCCTTTGGATAGCAGCTCCAGTTACGGGTTTATTAATTCAGCCAATTATCGGTCATATGAGCGACAAAACCTGGAATCGTTTTGGTCGTCGTCGTCCTTATTTTTTAATAGGAGCAATTATGGCCTCTTTAGCATTAATTATTATGCCCAATGCACCTACCTTGTGGATGGCTGCCGGTTTGCTTTGGATTCTAGATGCAAGTATCAATATTTCGATGGAACCTTTTCGTGCTTTTGTAGGCGATATGCTTCCCGATGAACAACGTACCAGAGGTTTTGCTATGCAAAGCTTCTTTATAGGCATAGGTGCAGTTGTAGGCTCTGCTTTGCCATATATGATGACCAATTGGTTAGGTATTGCTAATACAGCTCCCGAAGGAATTATTCCACCATCGGTGAGATGGTCATTTTATCTGGGAGCTTTTGCCTTTTTTACTACTGTTGTATGGACGGTTTTTCGAACAAAAGAGTATTCTCCCGAACAATTAGCCGCTTTTGATAATGAAGATAGGAAAGCCAATTTTAAGGCTTACGAAGAAAAAGAAGCATTTCAAATTAAGGATGAAAAGAACAGGAAAACGAAAACAAATACAGGTGTCATATCTATTATTTTGGGATTAGCTTTGAGTTATCTTTTTTATAAAATACAAAGCGAAAAAGAGTTGTATGTTCTTTCTTTTGGCGCTTTGGGTTTTGGATTTGTTTTCTTGCTGGCAGGTTTGATGCAAAAAGCAGGCAAAACAAAAAACGGCTTCTTTGAAGTCATCCACGATTTTTTTAATATGCCACGCACAATGATAGAATTATCTTTTGTACAATTCTTTTCCTGGTTTGCCCTTTTTGCTATGTGGATTTATACAACATCAGCAGTTACTTCCCATATTTATGGTACTTCCGATACAACTTCGGTTTTATTTAATGAAGGTGCCGATTGGGTCGGCTTTTTGTTTGCCACTTACAATGGTGTTGCAGCTGCCGTAGCATTTCTACTACCCGTAATGGCAAAATACACAAATCGAAAAATTACTCACTTGATTGCCCTTGTTTTAGGCGGTTTAGGTTTGATTTCGATTTATTTCTTTAATGATCCAAATCTTTTACTCATCTCAATGATAGGTATTGGTTTTGCCTGGGCAAGTATTTTATCGATGCCTTACGCTATTTTAACGGGAGCATTGCCATCTCATAAAATGGGTATTTATATGGGTATATTTAACTTCTTTATTGTTATTCCCCAAATTGTGGCAGCGAGTATTTTAGGTTTTTTTACAAGGCATCTATTCGATGGTCATGCTATTTATGCTTTGGTGTTGGGAGGAATATCGATGATAATCGCGGGATTTTTAACTTTATTGGTGACCGATAAAAAGGGTTAACGTTTTGCCGGTATTTCTATTGGAGAAATAATAGCAATTGTGTTACACAATCGTTATATGCCATATTGAAGAAGCTATCACTGTATTTGAATATTCAGGGGCATTTTAAGTTGAAAAACAATGAAAATTTATAGAGATAATATAAAAATGTATGATGCCAAATTACTTAAGCTAAGTAAGATATTAAATCGTATTTCATTTCTTAGGTTATTTATTTTTGTAATTTCAAGTACCATT
>JAQIBR010000028.1 GCA_027858955.1 Bacteroidales bacterium | reverse complement strand
CTTTGAAGAGTTCGCAAAATATCTTTTTTATACTGCAACAGGTGAAGAGTTTGACCCGACTAAAATAAATACAAGCACAAATTATATAGGCACAAGTAAAGATTATGAAGTTTTCTTGTTTTACAAACCCGATTTAGATTATTTAAAATCAACAGCCTTAACGCTTGACAGAGCAAAATCGCTGGGAAAACATAACGGTAAAAAACGATTGGTTTTTGCTCCGGCAAAATTTGTTGATAATCATACATTAACCGAATTAAGAATTGAATTTAGTCAGTTACCTTTTGAAATATATAAGTTGAAAAGTTAATTCTCTCGCAAAGACGCTAAGACGCTAAGAAAAACCTTTGCTGCTTTGCTAGAAACAAAATACTAAATATAAGTCATTATGACTGAAAACGAAATATCGAAAATTATAGTTAATACCTGCTACAACATACATGTTGAAATTGGCCCCGGCTTGCTTGAATCAGTTTATGAAGAAATACTATACTTTGAACTGGTAAAACTAGGCTTGAAGGTTGAACGACAAAAGGCAATTCCTGTAATTTGGAAAGGCATAAAAATGGAAATTGGTTTTAGAGCTGATTTAATTGTCGATGATAAAGTTATTATTGAATTGAAATCAATTGAAGCAATTGCCCCTGTTCATCCTAAGATACTATTAACATATTTGAAAATAACAGGAAAAAAGCTGGGATTATTAATAAATTTTAATGAGAAACTTATTAAAGATGGAATTACAAGAATAGTAAATAATTTATAAACTCACGCCAAAACGCAGAAACAAAAAAAACCTTTGCGACTTTGCGGCTTTGCGAGAAACAAAATATGGAACTCAAAGAATATCAAATAAAAGTAATTGACAAGTTAAAGGAATATTTATCAGCTCTTGATGAATCACGAAAGGAATATCTGGAGTTTTTAGAATTTAAACCAAACCTTGCCAAGTTTGCCAACTTCCCAAAAGAAGCCTGGAATAAATCAGTTGGTAATATTTATCATTCCAACGAAAACGGAATTGGAGAACCATTAGCAGAATTATACTTAAAAGTACCAACCGGTGGTGGAAAAACCTTGCTTGCCTGTCACTCAATCGACCTGATAAATAAAATATATTTAAAAAGACAAACTGGATTGGTTTTATGGATAATGCCAACTTCGCAAATTTACAGACAAACTATTCTAAACTTAAAAAACAGGGAACATCCATACCGACAAGTACTTGATATTTCGAGCGGTGGAAGGGTTTTAATAAAAGAAAAAACTGATAATTTTAATCGATTAGATGTTGAAGAAAATTTAGTTATTCTTATGTTAATGTTGCCATCTGCGAATCGCCAAAATAAAGAAACATTAAAAATATTTCAGGATTCCGGAGAATTTACTGATTTTTTTCCTGATGAAGATAATTATGAATTAAATTCTAAACTGATAAAGAAAATTTCAAATCTTGATTGTTTTACTTCGCTTGGTATTGAAGATGAACAATTTGCAGGTATTACCAATTTAAATCAACCAAAAACATCATTGGGTAATACTCTAAGATTGCTAAAACCAATAATTATAATTGATGAAGGGCATAAGGCATATAGTGTAAATGCGAGAAACACAATAAGAAACTTTAATCCTTCGATAATTATTGAACTGTCTGCTACACCGCCAAAACAAACAAACAAACTGGTCGAGATAACAGGAAAAGAATTGAACGAAGAAGAAATGATTAAGTTGGATATTCATCTGACAAATAAAACCAGTTTTGATTGGAAAGACACTATTCTTTGTTCTATTGAAAAGCGAAATAATCTAGAAAAAACAGCAGAAAATTATGAGCAAAATACAGGAATAAATATTCGCCCGATCAACCTAATTCAAGTTGAACGAACAGGAAAAGACCAACGAGAAGGAAAATTTATTCATTCTGAGGAAGTTAAGTCGTTTTTAATAAAGAAATGTAATATTCCCGAAGAACATATTGCTATAAAAAGCAGCGATAAAGATGATATTGAAGGAATAGATTTATTGGATAAAGATTGCCCGATAAGATACATTATTACAAAACACGCATTACAAGAAGGCTGGGATTGTCCTTTTGCTTATATACTTACAATTTTAACTAACCCAAGTTCTCAAACAGGCATTACGCAATTAATAGGCAGAATTTTAAGACAACCATTTGCACAAAAAACAAAAATAAAAGAATTGGACGAATGCTATGTTTATACTTTCAGACAGAATGCGGCTAATTTGGTAAAAGGTATTAAATCAAATCTTGAAAGTGAAGGTTTGGGAGATATTGCAGGTAGAATTTCCATAGATAGTGATGATGATTCAATCAGTGATGTTTTGAAAGAAAATATAATGCAATATCGTGATAAGTTCAAACAATTCGAAGGCAAAATATATCTTCCCAAATTTGTGATTCAGGAGAAAGAAAGTTGGCGAGATGTTAATTTTGAAGCCGATATTTTAAGTCAGATTGACTATGAAAATCTGGAAATTGATACATTACTTGAAATTTCACTTTCAAATATAAGGAAACAAGAGCAAGAATTAATAATTGGTTTATCGGATGAAGAAAGTGAACTTGTTAAAGAAAAAGGAAGGTTTGAAAAATCAGGAAGATTAAAAATAAACGAAAGTTTTCTAACAAGACAAATACTTGATATTATACCTAATCCTTGGATTGGCATGAAGCTTGGACAAAAAGTAATTAAACTTTTTATTGACCAATATGATAACGAAACAGTTTCATCAAACTTTGTTTTTATTATCGAAAAATTAAAGAAACAGCTTGAAAAAGAAAGAGATAAAGCAGCAGAAAAAGTTTTTAAACAATTAGTAATTGAGAAAAAACTTCATTTCTTTTTAATTACAGATAAAGGCGGTTTTAAAATTCCGCCAAGAATAAAGGTTTATAGCAATAAACAACTTATAAGAGATGATAATACTCTGATTCAAAGAAGTTTGTTTGATATTGTACCTGAAGAAAATATTAACGAACTCGAAAAATCTGTTGCAATCTACCTTGACCAGCAAGAAAAATTATTGTGGTGGTACAGAAATATGTCCAAACAAGATTATCATATTCAAGGTTGGAAAAGGAATAAAATTTATCCGGATTTTATCGCTGCCGAAGTAAATTCTGATGATAAAACAGATTACGGGAACGTGTATGTATTGGAAACTAAGGGATTACATTTAAAAAACGAGGATACGAAATATAAACAAGACGTATTTGCACTATGTAATGAATTAGGAATTAAAAAGGCCTGGAAAGAATTAGATTTGGATTTCCCTGATAAAAAGATGCAGTTTCAAGTAATTTTTGAAGATGAGTGGAAAAGTAAAATCAATAAAATATTTGGTTAATCAACATTAACTTCCAAAGCATCTTTCAGCTTATGAAGCTTTTCCAATCCTTGTTTAACAGAATAAATCTCCGAAAAACGCAAACTCAATTTTTGATTTTTTTCCCGAAGCTGACAACATTCAGGATGTGTTTGAATATGACCAAGAATCAAACTAAACTGAGGCGAAGCATAAAAAGCACTTTCCTGATTACTTATAAAAAAAGCATACATATTATCCCCTTTTAATCGAATATTTTCCATTGCCAAGGCTTTTCCTATCCAACGTAAGCGAATGGAATCAATCAATTCAAGAACAGGTTTTGGAAGTTTACCAAATCTGTCTTCAAGGCCAATAGCAAAGAATTGCAATGCTTCTTCCTCCTGGATTTGAGTCATTTCTTTGTATAAACTCAATCGTTCAGCTACCTGTTCGATATAATCATCAGGAATCAGAATTTCCAAATCGGTTTCAAGCGTACATTCACTTACATAATCACGTGGCTTGTCATCTTTATAGAGCTCTTTATAATCGGTCTCTTTCAATTCCTGCAAGGCTTCATCTAATATTTTATGGTACATCTCAAAACCAATATCAGAAATGAATCCGCTTTGCTCTCCTCCCAAGATATTTCCAGCACCGCGAATATCCAAATCGCGCATAGCGATATTGAAACCACTGCCTAAACTCGAAAACTCTTCGATAGCTTGCAGACGCTTACGGGCATCATCTGTCAAGGCAATTAAAGGCGGAGCCATCAAATAGCAAAAAGCTTTTTTATTGGAACGCCCTACCCTACCACGAAGTTGATGCAATTCGCTTAAACCATAATGATGTGCTTCGTTAATAAAAATTGTATTTACATTAGAAATATCCAAACCTGATTCGATAATCTTGGTCGCCAATAAAACATCATAATCGCCTTCCATAAAACCCATCATCACCTTCTCTAACTTCCTTCCTTCCATCTGACCGTGAGCGATAGCAATTTTAACATCGGGGACATAACGCTGGAGAAGGCCTGCAACTTCCTGAATATTCTGCACCCGATTATGAACAAAAAACACTTGTCCACGCCTCGAAACTTCGTACATAATTGCATCGCGAATAAGCGCTTCATTAAAAGATGTAAGTTCTGTTAGAACTGGCTGGCGGTTGGGTGGAGGTGTATTGATAATGGATAGGTCTCGCGCTCCCATAAGCGAAAACTGCAAGGTTCTTGGAATAGGTGTAGCAGAAAGCATCAAAGTATCAACATTCACCTTAAACTGCTTTAATTTTTCTTTTATCGCTACTCCAAATTTCTGTTCTTCATCAACAATCAATAGTCCTAAATCCTTAAATTCCAGTTCTTTTCCAACCAATTTGTGGGTGCCTATCAGAATATCAACTTTGCCTTCTTTCAAATCCTTTAAGATGACATTCACGTCTTTGGTTGAGCGGAAACGACTGATATATTCCACTCGAGCAGGAAAATCGGCCAATCGCTCCGAAAAGGTTTTATAATGCTGATAGGCCAAAATGGTAGTCGGCACGAGGATAGCGACTTGCTTATTATCAGCTACCGCTTTAAAAGCAGCGCGAATAGCGATTTCGGTTTTACCAAAACCAACATCGCCGCATACTAAACGATCCATCGGCGACAACATTTCCATATCCGCTTTTACGTCGTTGGTAGCTTTTAACTGATCGGGCGTATCTTCATAAATAAAAGATGCCTCCAATTCCGTTTGCATATATGTGTCAGGCTCAAATTCAAATCCTGCTTTTAATTTCCGCTCAGCATAAAGCTTGATTAAATCTTTGGCTATGTCTTTTACCCGCGATTTTGTTTTGGCTTTTAGCTTATTCCAAACCGGCGATCCAATTTTATTGATTTTAGGCGGTGTACCATCTTTCCCACTGTACTTTGAAATCCGATGTAGGGAGTGAATATTGACATAGAGAAGGTCATCATTTTCATAAATCAAGCGAATAACTTCTTGTTCCTTTCCATCGTTTACAATTTTTTGTAAGCCATCATAGCGACCAATGCCGTGATCGACGTGGGTTACAAAATCGCCTTTCTGCAGATTGTATATTTCCTTGAGCGTAAAAGCTTCTTTGCCGCCAAAGCTTTCGCGAATTTTAAATCTTCGATAGCGATCAAATATCTGATGATCAGTATAACATACTAATTTTAGATGATGATCGATAAAACCGTTTTGAAGAGCAATTTGAACACCTTCAAATAATCTTGATTCTGAATTTCCATTGCATAAGCCTGAATCAGTAAAAATCTGTTGTAGTCGATTCAATTGTTTGTCAGATTCTGCCAATATCAAATTTTGATACCCCTTTTTGCGATATTCTTTTAGGTTATCCGCCAACAACTCGAACTGTTTATTAAAATGCGGTTGTGGTTCAATTTCAAATTTTATTTCCGATGTTGAATTTTTATTGCTAGTCGTACCAAACTGGAAAACAGGAAATTCCTCCAATTTCGAGAGGAAAGCGGATTTATCAAGATATAATTCCGTTGGTTTCAAATGTTTTAAAGGGCTTTCCAATGCTTCGAAATTTTGCTCTGCCTTTTCAAAACTTGCTGCAAAGCTATCAGCTAGCAGATCCTTTTTCTCGAGCCAAATACTTGTCGATTTTGGGAATAAATCAAAAATGGCTATTCTCGATTCTATCAAATCGTAATCAAGAACATTTGGCAATAACTTAACAGAATGATGCTTACGTTTGCTCAATTGAGATTCGGGGTCAAACTCACGGATGGATTCCAATTCATCACCAAAAAATTCCAGGCGATAAGGAAATTCATTCGAATAGGCGTAAATATCAAGCAAACCGCCACGCAAGGCAAATTCTCCGGGCTCAACAACAAAATCAACCCGCCTGAATTTAAACGACGCGAACTGCTCAATTAGGTTGTCAATGCTGTATTCGTGACCTGTTATAAAATGAAATGTCTTACTCTTTAAATGCTTTTTATCACTCACTTTCTCGGCAAGTGCTTCAGGAAAAGAAACCAAAATAAAGCGTTTCGATGAATTAGCAAGACGAAGGAAAACTTCAGCACGCGTTAAAACATTGGCATTGTCTATATGATCTAATTCGTAGGGCCTTTTGTAACTGGCCGGAAAAAACAAAACATTTTTTCGATCGGCAGAAAGGCCACCATCATTTAAAAGATTCTCCAGATCATTGTAAACATAGGCTGCCTGCTCTTTATCAGGTAATATAAAAAGCATAGACTGCTCCGATTCCACAAATAAAGCAGATGCGTATATTTGTACCGCAGAAGAAAACAATCCCGTTAAATGCGTGTTTTTCCGATTTTCCAGTGCCTGGGAAAGTTCTTGAAATAGCGGACTTGTTTTTATGGTTTGAAATATATCGGGAGTTTTCAAGGATTTTTTTTAAGTCCACAAAAGTAAAAATTCTATTCACACGAAAAAAGAAACAAGGCTGAAATCAGGTCTTACTCAACAAGAATTAGTAGTGATGAGTGGTACAAGCCGGAATTATATATCTCGAATTGAAAATGACAAGTCTGATATTGAACTTGCAACTTTAAGGAAAATAATTGAAACAGGACTTAGTAAAAAGCTCGATATTAGAGTAATATAATTACTTCTTTCATTTACTTAATTGCAATAGCAGTTTATTGCTGATTGAAAGTGTTATGCTACAAATTTTGAAAATATTATTGAACAAGTATTGGCAGAAAGAATTTATAGCAAATTAACTGAACAATATGACAACCATTCAATTAGAAAAAAACCTTTTTAAACTATTTTCTGAAATTTTCTAAAATATATTAAATAATAATCATATTTTAAAATAATCTATATATTTACACACTGAAACCAAAACTAAAAACCATTGAACTAATTGATATTTAGATATTTATATTGATCTTTCAATAGAAAAAGGAAAACAAAAAAATAAGGAGTTTATGATTCAAAAAATACTGATTGCCAATCGCGGAGAAATTGCCATTCGAGTGATGCGTAGTTGCCGAGAAATGGGCATTAAGTCGGTGGCCGTTTATTCTGATGCCGATCGAGGCTCAATGCACGTGAGATTAGCTGATGAAGCATACCACATTGGTCCTTCCCCATCGAATGAAAGTTATTTGGTTGCCGATAAGATTATTGATGCCGCCAAAAAATCAGGTGCTGATGCCATACATCCCGGTTACGGCTTTTTATCGGAAAACGCCGAATTTTCTGACCGATGTAAAAAAGAAGGCATCGAATTTATTGGTCCTGATTCATTTGCTATAAATACCATGGGTGATAAAATTACAGCTCGCCAAACTATGATAAAAGCAGGTGTTCCGGTAGTGCCTGGTACTACTGAGCCTATTGTTGATGAGGAAAAAGCCATTGAATACATTCATAAAATCGGTCTTCCAGTAATGATTAAAGCTTCAGCAGGAGGTGGTGGAAAAGGGATGCGTTTGGTTAAAGATGCAGCTGAAATTGTAAATTCTATTCACGCTGCTCGCTCCGAAGCATTAAACTCTTTCGGTAACGATGCCGTGTATATTGAAAAATATATCGACTCTCCACATCATATTGAATTTCAGATTTTAGCCGATAAACAAGGCAATGCCGTTCATCTTTTTGAGCGCGAATGCTCCGTACAGCGTCGTCATCAAAAGGTTGTTGAAGAATCGCCTTCACCTTTAATGACACAGAAAGTCCGTACTGAAATGGGAAAACACGCAGTAAAGGCTGCCCAAGCTGTAAATTATTACGGTGCTGGGACTATCGAATTCATTATGGACGATAATTTAAACTACTATTTCCTTGAAATGAATACACGTCTGCAGGTCGAGCATCCCGTAACAGAAATGGTGGTAGGTGTCGACTTAGTGAGACAACAAATAAATGTTGCTAACGGATTGGACCTGGAGTTTAAACAAGAAGATTTATTTCAAAAAGGCCATGCCATTGAATGTAGGATTTACGCCGAAGATGCCGACAATAACTTTATGCCAAGCCCAGGTGTAATAAAACATTTTAGAGAGCCTTTGGGACTAGGCATTCGCCACGATGGTTATGTGTATAGCGGTTATAATATTCCCTTATTCTATGATCCAATGATTTCCAAACTCATAGTTTGGGCAAAATCAAGAGATGAAGCCATTAAAAGGATGAAAGGCGCTTTATATAACTATAAGATTACAGGCATTAAAACCTCCATTAAATTTCTTGAGCGTATTATGGAAACAAAAGATTTTGTTGATGGAAAATACAATACGCACTTTATACAAGAAAACGAAAAATTCTTACTCTCACCAAAACCAAGTCGTCCCCAAGATGAAGACATGGCGATGGTTGCCACATTTATCAATTATCTTGATAAATTAGAGAAGAACAGCATCCAAACTGCCACCAACGGCCACGCAAGTCCTTGGAGAGAATTTGGCCGTAAAAGAAGTATTATTCGTCTTTAATATTCTATAAAATACTTATGAACAAAACATTAGATATAAAAATAGGCGACCGCATAGCTACCTTAGAATTGGTTAGCCAAGTCGGCAATATAGTAGAAGTTAAAGTAGACGAAAAGCTGTATACTTTAGATATGATTCAAGTTGAAAAAGGTGCCTACAGCATCTTAATCGACAAAATATCTTACAATCTCGAGCTTTTGCAAAAAGACTCTGCAAAACAATTTGAGGTGCATACGTATAATCAAGTTTTTGATGTTGAAGTTATTGATGCTGAGGCTAAATACTTACTAAATCGAGGAGGTGCAGAAACCGATGAAGGAGCACTTTCTATTTCCAGCCCAATGCCAGGAAAAGTAATCGAAATACCAGTTAAAATTGGGGATAAAATTACAGAAGGAACTGTAGTCGTTATTATTGAAGCTATGAAAATGCAAAGCGAATACAAAGTAAAAAAGGACCGCCTTGTAGTTGATATTTTGGTAAAAGAAGGCGATGCTATTGATAGCAATCAACCGTTAATAATTGTTGAATAAAAAACTTGAAAACATGTCGAATTTAAAAGATAAACACCAACTTTTTGAAGATAAAAATAAAACCGCTGAATTAGGTGGTGGTCAAACTCGCATCGATAAACAACATGCCGCTGGCAGACAAACGGCTCGCGAAAGAGTTGAGCTTTTACTTGATCCCGGGACTTTTGTCGAACTCGACAAATTTGTTACCCATAGAACAACAGATTTTGGAATGGATAAAACCAAATTCCTGGGCGATGGTGTCGTTAGTGGTTATGGTAAAATTGATGGCCGTTTAATGTATGTTTTTGCACAGGATTTTACCGTTTTCGGTGGATCATTAAGCAGAGCCAATGCCGACAAGATTATTAAAGTAATGGATTTGGCAATGAAAATGGGAGCTCCAGTCATAGGTCTTAACGATTCTGGAGGAGCACGTATTCAAGAAGGTGTCGAAAGTTTGGCCGGTTATGCCGATATTTTTTACAGGAATGTAATGAGCTCCGGAGTTATTCCTCAAATTTCAGCCATTCTCGGGCCATGTGCAGGTGGTGCCGTATACTCTCCTGCTATCACCGATTTTATTATGATGGTAAAGGAAAACAGCTATATGTTTGTTACGGGTCCCGATGTTATTAAAACAGTTACTCACGAGGAAGTTACTCAAGAAGAATTAGGTGGAGCAATGACTCATAACGCAAAAAGCGGAGTAGCGCATTTGACCGCCGACGATGATGTGCAAGCAATGATAATGATTCGTGAACTTATGAGCTTCTTGCCATCGAACAATATGGAAGATCCTCCAATGAAAGTAAATACAGATGATGTAAATCGTGTTGATAAAAAGTTGGATAATCTAATTCCTGCCGATCCAAACAAACCATACGATATGAAAGAATTGATTCATTCTATCATAGACGATAAGCATTTCTTCGAAATAATGCCCTATTATGCGCAAAATATTGTTATCGGTTTTGCACGAATGGGCGGAAGACCAATTGGAATAGTGGCTAATCAACCTTCTTATTTGGCGGGAGTTTTAGATATTAATGCTTCTACAAAAGCTGCTCGTTTTGTGCGTTTCTGCGATGCTTTCAATATTCCTATTGTTACTCTTGAAGATGTTCCCGGATTTTTACCAGGTACTGCTCAGGAATTTGGTGGTATTATAAAACATGGCGCTAAATTGCTTTACGCATTCGCTGAGGCAACCGTTCCAAAAATTACGCTAATTACTCGGAAAGCCTATGGAGGATCATATGATGTAATGTCGAGTAAGCACATTGGTGCAGATATAAATTATGCATTTCCAACAGCTGAAATTGCCGTAATGGGACCTGCAGGAGCAGTTAATATTATTCACAGAGCTAAACTTGGTGATCCTGAATTCATTGCCGAAGCTGTTGAAGATTATAAGAATAATTTTGCAAGTCCTTATAAAGCGGCACAAATGGGTTATATCGATGAAATAATTTATCCAAAAGATAGCCGTAAGAAGATTATTCAGGCTTTGGAAATGACTCAAAATAAGTCGAAAAGTAATCCTGCTAAAAAGCACGGGAACATCCCTTTATAAAAGCAGATTATAGCTGTTAAATTAAAAGCCTGATCACACGGTGTGTTCAGGCTTTTATATTTTAATTACATATTCACTTTAAAAAAATAAAAAGTGCCCCCAAATCTCCAATACACCAAAATCCACAAAATTCTTATTATTAGAACTTTATACTTGGTGAAATTTAGTGTTTTTGTGCTTTGGTGGCAAAAAAATAACTTTCCTTTTTAGGCTCTACTATCACTTGTTTAAAACTTTGACAGAAAATTAAGCCAAATAATGGGAAAATAGCGAAAAAGATTTACTTTTGCAGACTAAAAATTGAATTAAAATGGTTAAGAATAAGAACACCAAAGACGTTACAGAAGAAAGGCTTGAAGCAGTTGAAGAAGCTTTAACCAGAACCGAAAGAATTCTTGAAAAACATCAGAAAAATATTTTAACAGGTATTGGTATTGTGATAATTATTGTTTTGGGTTACTTCTCATTTCAAAAATATTATCTTGAACCAGTAGAAGAAGAAGCATCAGAACAAATGTGGATGGCTGAAAAATACTTTGGTATGGACAGCTTGCAATTGGCTTTAGATGGTGATGGTAATTACTATGGCTTTTTAGATATTATCGAAGAGTATGGTATAACTAAATCGGCCAACCTAGCTAATTATTATGCTGGCATTAGTTATTTACGCCTTGGTCAATATGAAGATGCAATCGATTTTCTTGGGAAATTTTCTTCAAGCGATCAAATATTAGCACCAATGGCTTTAGGAGCTATAGGAGATGCGTATATGGAATTAGGTGAAACATCAAAAGCAGCAAGCTTTTATCTAGATGCCGCCAACAAAGAAGACAATGCCTTTACATCACCTCTATTTATGCAAAAAGCAGCTTGGGCATATGAATTAGAAGAAGACTATAAAAAAGCACTGCAATTGCAAAATCGATTAAAAAAAGATTTTCCAGATAGTGCAGAAGGTCGCGAATCCGAAAAATACATTGCTTTGCTTAAAGCCAAATTAAAATAGGTAATTTGCAAATCTGATTTAAAAATACCTGAGTTTCGATTCAGGTATTTTTTTTTGATTTAGTTGTACCTTTGAAAAGAAAAAATCGATGAGTATGCGTGTAGTTTTTATGGGAACCCCCGAATTTGCTGATACAGCTTTACAAAAGCTTGTTAGAAGTAAATATGATATTGCTGGTGTAATTACTGCTCCAGATCAAGCAGCAGGTAGAGGAAAGAAAATTCGAATGTCAGCAGTAAAAGAATTTGCTTTGTCTAATAACTTAAAGATTCTACAGCCCACAAATCTCAAAGACTCAGCTTTTATAGAAGACTTGCGCAAGCTTAATGCAGATATTCAAGTTGTAGTTGCATTTAGGATGTTACCCGAAGTTGTTTGGAATATGCCTTCTAAAGGCACTTTTAACCTTCACGCTTCTTTATTGCCACAATATCGTGGTGCAGCTCCAATTAATCATGCAATAATTAATGGAGAAACAGAAACAGGCGTCACAACTTTCTTTTTAGATAAAGAAATTGATACTGGTAAGATTATCCTGCAAAGCAAATGCGATATCACAGCTGATGATGATGCGGGAAGCCTGCACGATAAGCTAATGCATCTTGGGGCTGACTTAATATTAGAGACATTAGATGCTATAGAAGATGATAATCATAAAATTACTGCACAAAGCGAATTAATAGTATCGAGCTCGACTTTAAAACCCGCACCCAAAATATTTAAACAAGATGGCCAATTGGATTGGAACAGCGATAGCAATACAATATTGAACAAAATTAGAGGATTAAGTCCATACCCTGCTGCATACTCTTATATTCAACTTGAAGGCGAAGAAAAAACCTATTACATCAAAATATTCAAAGCCAAAATTGCAAATTTAAAATATCCAGAATCGAAATCTGGGACAATTTATACTGATTCCAAAACCTATTTTCACGTGATTACTTCAAATGGGGTAATTTCAGTTGAAGAAGTCCAACTTGAAGGAAAAAAAAGAATGGATGTTGTCAATTTTCTTCGTGGATTCAAATTAATTTCACCCTGTAGCTTTACAAACCTTATCTAGCTTGAATTACAAAGAGTTTTCAACTTTTTATATACTTTATTAACAAAATCGTCGCTTTTTCGCTAAAACACTTGCTTTCCTTACATATTCAGTTATATTTGCAATAGTGTAAAAATAAAATGTGTTAATTAAAATCTATTAAAATGAACAAAGCTGAATTAATTGAGGCCATGGCTAGCGAATCTGGCTTAACCAAAGCTGATGCTAAAAAAGCATTAGACGCATTTATTAAATCAACTTCCGGCGCACTTAACGGTGGTGACCGTGTTGCATTAGTAGGATTTGGCTCTTTCTCTGTAGCTACAAGATCTGCCAGAAAAGGTAGAAATCCTCAAACAGGTGCTGAAATTAAAATCGCTGCTAAAAAAGTGATTAAATTTAAGCCCGGTAATGAATTAGCAGGTAGTGTAAAATAATTTTACTCTAAGAATTAAATAAAACCCTGATCCCGATAGCTATCGGGATGGGTTTTATTTCGAACTTTTTCTTCTTAACTGCGTAGAACATCTTTTATTCAAACTATAATTTTAATATGGTCGATCCTCATCAAAATGTTAGAAGCTGGAGCTTGAAAAATATTATCGTTGTTTTATTTACCATTGAGCAGCTTCTTATTATTTATATCATTGCATCAAAAAAAGGAATTGCTGTAATTGACTGGTTTAGTAATCTATTTAACTAAATCAAGCCGATTGGAATCAATCCAAAATCGATAAGCTAGTTCTGCATCTTCCTCCGCATAATCAACACCGATTCTCTTCCCAATTTTAATTTCGCTTTCCATAATTATAATATTGTTATCTTCTATCCAGATGGCATTTTGCTCTTGAGTTTTAATCAAAGGGATTCCAGTCATTTTATAATTTATTCCCAATAATCTACTTAAGCGTCCAGGACCAATTCCATCTTTTGCACTAACATGTTTTCCATTATTTCTTTGTTGCATTATTTCCAAACCTTCAAAAGGAAATATTGATCGTATCAACACAGCATGTGGCACCCCCACCTTGTTGGTTACTACATTAAACAAAGAATATATACCATAAATCAAATAAATATAGGCATATCCACCATTTTGATACATAATTTCTGTTCGCTTTGTTCTTTTATTACCATAGGCATGCGAAGCTTTATCATCAATTCCAGCATAGGCTTCGGTCTCAGTAATGATTCCAGAACTTATCTCATTGTTAATTCGAGTATATAACACTTTACCAATTAATTGCTTAGCAACTTTAACAGTATCGTTTTGGGTAAAAAAATTATTAGGAAGAAGCATATTTAGTCGATATTCAAATTCCAGTACAATCGATGTTGATCATCTTCACGGATTTTATCATTATCACGTAGCCAGGATATTGCAGCCAATAAATTATTTACATCATCCCAATTAACTTCGTACAATAACTCTTCTAATGGAATGTGTTTGGAGCTTAGTATAGGCTTTACAATATCTACAACATAATCGAATTCCAGTTCACTCAAATCAGATTTATTCCTAAGCAAACATACATCACACTTACCACAACGTGTTCCAATAGCTTCACCAAAATAGGCTAATAGTAATTGATTCCGGCATTTATTAACAGTTGTTGTATATTCAATGACGCTTTTCACCCGATTTTTCGCAACTGCTTTTCTGTTTTTATAAACCTCGGGCGAAATTCGCAAATCGTTCAATGGTAATCGTTCATCCAAATAAGTAATTTGAGGTTTAGTTTTTTCAGGCTGATAATCAATTACTTCCAGTTTATGCAGTGATTCCAACATTAAATGAACCTGCTTAGAATCCGAGTTGAAAGCCTTAGCTATTTGAGAAAGGCTGATTCGAACTAGCCCATCAAACATTCCACTATAGGTCCGTAATAAAAATTTAATAAAAATATCATATCTGCTATTGGCTACTTGAAATTTGTATAAATCGTTACCAGTCATTCGAATATGAACCCTAGTTGGGGAATGAACTCCTTCGTTTAATAAAACATAAGATTCTCGCTCTAAAAATTTTAATGAGTTATATGCTATTTTTGATTGAAAATTATAATTATGTGAAAAATCAATCAAATCAAAATCAAAACTTTCTCCTTTTCCTGATCCAACTGCGAGTCGGTAATAATTACCAAGTGCTTGATATACATTTTTAATAGTTTCTACCGGAGGATAACTCAATTCGAAATTTTTATGCAAATCGGATATATCCGCTTTCTCCCAAAGCAACACAGCAAATGCTTTCTGCTGATCGCGTCCTGCCCTTCCTGCTTCCTGAAAATATGCTTCCAGATTATCGGGCAAATCCAAATGCACTACAAAACTTACATCAGGTTTGTCAATACCCATTCCAAATGCATTAGTAGCTACCATAATTCGCACTTCACCTGACATCCAATCTGCTTGTCGCCTATCTCGTTCACCGCTATTTAAGCCCGCATGATAATGAACGGCACTAATACTATTCTTAACCAAAAAAGTGGCAATCTCGGCTGTCTTTCGACGGCTACGCACATAAATAATACCGCTACCGTCTTGCTTGTTCATCATTCTTAACAGAGTACCCATTTTATCTTCTTCGAAGGAAACAAAGTACACTAAATTCGAACGATTAAAAGTTTGCCAAATTACATTGTGCTTTTTAAATTGTAATTTATCCTGAATATCCTTTACAACATCAGTTGTAGCTGTAGCAGTTAAAGCTAATACAGGCACTTTTGGAAGATAAGCACGCAGCTCATTGATATTCAGGTATGAAGGTCTGAAATCGTATCCCCATTGTGAAATACAATGTGCTTCGTCAACGGCAATTAAATTAACATTCAATTTAGGTATGCGATTGATAAAACTTGGACTTGACAGCCGTTCCGGCGATAAGTATAAAAATTTAGCATTACCGTGAGTGCATTGATTCCAGGCAATATCTGTTTCATATGAATTCATTCCAGAATAAATGGCAATTGCTTCGATTTTTCGTTTTTTTAAATTAGCCACTTGATCTTTCATCAAAGCAATAAGAGGCGTTATTACCAAACATAAACCATCCATTTTTAAGCCAGGAATCTGATAAGTGATGGATTTGCCTCCACCCGTAGGAAGTAGAGCCAGAGTATCCTTCCCGACCATTATAGAATGGATTATTTCTTCTTGTTTTGGTCGAAAGTTACTATAACCCCAATATTGTATGAGTAATTGCTTAATATCCATCCTCTGCCGTTTCTTTGTCGAATGACTAAATTACGTTTTCTTTTGATTCATTACAAATTCAGTTTAGTCTGGATTTGCTTTACTTCGCGCCTGAGTGAGTCTAGGCTCTGCGCAATATCTTGTCGCATTTCATTTGCTTCGGGTATTTCGGAGCTAATATAGTTCACAAAGCGCCAAATTTCCCGAATTTCTGTAACAAGCAAATCATAATGATCGTATAGGCTGTTTAACGAATGCAGACGAAACATATTATCACTTTTAATCTTATTCTCAATCACTTTAAAAACTACACCATCGTCGAGAGTTAAGAAAATGTAAGCACCTTTGTCTTTAATGGTATTCCAGTTTTGGACATACTCACCGGTAACATAAGCACCATCAGGAATAGGTAACATAGAATCGCCACTTATTTGAAAGGTTCGGTATTTCTTTTGCTTCGATAAAAACGGCAAACGAAAAGTGGGTAGCACTTTAATGTATTCAGGATCGGCAAAACCACTGGTGTAACCAGCTTTAGCTTTCTCAGCTACCAACTCTATATTTTCCTCATTATCTGCACCAACTGTTGTAGTGAGTACACGCAGTTTACTGCCTCTTATAAAAACATCATAACCACGCTCTAATTGATTCATCTGATTTTCGGCAAGCTTTGTTAAGTCTACCTTAATCAAAGTATCAATCGACACATTGAAATAATCCGAAAAAGTGATTAAAACCTGCATATTAGGATGTGCTACTTCATT